>WLJZ01000005.1 GCA_009701525.1 Actinomycetota bacterium | reverse complement strand
TAAATGCGCAGCAACGGCGGCAACTTGTCTTGTGTGATTTGATTGCACACCACCGATTGAAACTAAAGTGTCACAACCTTGTGCCAAAGCTTCGGCGGCAAGATATTCGAGTTTGCGGGTCTTGTTTCCGCCATAAGCAAGGCCGGAGTTAACATCTTCTCGCTTTGCCCAAATCTCAACCTTTCCACCTAAGTGTTCACTTAAGCGATCAAGTCTTTGTAATGGGGACTGACCGAAAGTTAGTTTTTCTCTTGGAAATGATTCAAGTTTGGCTCTAGACATTTGCAAATACTCTCACATGTATTAGAAATGACGAAAGCCAAAATCCGGAAGTTCTGAGATTCCTAAAACTTTTACCTCTGTTCCACTCACGACTTTTCCAATAACCACTGCGCCGTCCGGAACTTTTGCGCTAGTTGTTGCAACGAATACATGATCTTCTCCGCCACCAAGAATCCATCGCCATACTTGCGACGAATCTAAATCTGAAAGTTCTTTAAAATCTGGGTTGGCAGAAATCAACTCTGAATCTAATTCAATCCCCACACCAGAAGCCTGCGCAATATGAGTTAGCTCAGAAAGTAAGCCATCGCTCACATCACACATTGAATTAACGCTGAGAAATTCTCGGGCTAATTTGTAATTTACGTCGGGCTTCTTGTGGGCTTCAATAAACTTTGATTCTAATTCGCCTTTTTGTAGTTGAAATAGCCCTGCAGCAGATTTTCCAGGAAGTCCAGAGAGAATAACTAGATCGCCCACTTTTGCACCTGATCTTTTGATTGGGATTTCGACATCCCCAAAGACGGAAATTGAAATTACAAGTTGTTCTGCCTTTGAGATATCTCCGCCGATGACAGCTGCGCCCACTAAAGCTGCTTCAGCGGCAATGCCTTTGGCAAGTTCGGTTATCTCTGCGATTCCAAAGTCGGGAGTTAAACCCGCGCTTACTAATAAATATTTTGGGGTACCACCCATTGCATAAACATCTGCGAGATTTGCCGCTGTTAACTTGGCTCCGATTTCATGGAGGCTTGACCAAGTGCGATTGAAGTGAACTCCTTCAACTGCCATATCTGTGGCGGCAACTAAATTCTTCGAACTAGCTTTTATTACGGCGCCATCATCGCCAATCCCGACCATCAGATTTGAATCAGAGACTGCGAACACTTCAGAAAGGGCTGCTATCAACTGGGGTTCGGAAGCCAATTTCGCACCTTTCTTCGCGGATCATTCGGGAAAAATTAATTACCAATCCAACTCTAGAGGCGGTAGCCTAGAACTCTGCAATCACGACGCTGTGAAAAGCAGAAATATTTAGGAGCAAAACAAATGTCTGTTCAGGCTTACATTCTTATTCAAACCGAAGTCGGCAAGGCTTCTAGCGTTGCAGCTACTGTCTCAAAGATTCCTGGCGTTACATTGGCCGAGGGCGTAACTGGTCCTTACGATGTAATCATGCGAGCAGAATCTCCAAGTATGGAAGAGCTCGGCCGCGCAATCCTCTCGAAGGTTCAAGGCGTTCCTGGGATTACCCGCACTCTTACCTGCCCGGTAACTTCTTACTAATTAATAGAGTTTTATAGCTAGCGCGTCACATTCAATGGGCGCGCTATTGCAGCTTCAATTAAGTTTGTAATTAATTCGGTGTAACCAATTCCACCAGCTGCCCAAAGTTTAGGAAATACAGATGTCGCTGTGAAACCAGGCATCGTGTTTATTTCGTTAATAATAATTTTGGTCCCAGTATAGAAGAAGTCCACTCGAGCTAGCCCTTCACACCCAAGAGCATCAAAGGCTCTGGTCGCCGAATTCTGAATCTCCTCTTGAACCCCAAAAGGTAGATGAACCGGAACTAAAACCTCGGTCGAGTCATCTAAATATTTGGCTTCGAAATCATAAAATTCATGATCGCCCAATATTTTAATTTCACCGACAGGTGATGAAAGTGCAACGCCATTTACTTGAAGAACTGCGCATTCAATCTCTCTGCCAACAATTGCTGATTCGACCAGAACTTTAGTATCGAATTGCAGTGCAAAATTAATTGCGGTCTTTAACTCTTTTACACTTTTGACTTTGCTAGTTCCACGGCTAGATCCGCTTCGGGCTGGCTTTACGAATAACGGATTACCAAACTCGGTTGCGTTGGCAAGAATTCGAACCTCATCTACTTGCCAATCACGTTCGTGAATAACCATTCCTGGGGCAACTTCAAGACCATGTGCTTGAAAGATAGGTTTAGCAAAAGATTTATCCATTCCAGCAGCACTTGCTAGAACTCCAGAACCCACATATTTAATTCCGGCCATCTCGCATTGACCTTGGAAAGTTCCATCTTCGCCATAAGGTCCATGTAGAACTGGGAATAGCAGATCCACATTTAAAGATTCGATATTAGTTTTTGGTAAATCCCCTTTAATTTCGGGAAGCACGCCTTGCGAAATTGAAAGCTGGTAATCATTTGGCGGTAGAACCCATTCACCAGATTTGGTTATTCCGATAAGAATTGGCTCATATTTATCTAAATCTATTGCGGATAGAACTCCCGCAGCGGAAATACATGAGATTTCATGCTCACTTGATTTTCCACCGCAGACAATTCCAACCTTTAATTTGCTCATTACAACTCGGCAGCCATGCTTACAGTCATCAATCTGGTCATAGCTTCACTTGGTGAAATGCGATCGCCAACAACATCAGCAACTACTTCAATAATTGGAACTTCAACGCCTACTCGGTGGGCTAGTTCAAGAATTGCGGGCGCGGATGCCACGCCTTCAACCGTTTTAGCAACTTCAACTCGTGCCTGCGCCATAGTTCCGCTACGGCCAAGTGCTTCACCAAAAGTTCGGTTTCTAGATAGTCCAGAACCACAAGATGCAACTAGGTCGCCCATCCCTGCTAGTCCTAAGAAAGTAAGTGGGTTTGCGCCATAACCGTTACCAAATCTTGCTACTTCGCTAAGGCCGCGAGTAATAATCATCGCTTGGGTATTTTCACCAAGTTCTAAACCAATGGCCATACCAACTGCAAGTGCAATTACGCTTTTGGCAGCACCTGCTAATTCGCATCCAACTAAATCTTCAGATGGATAAACCCGGAAATATGGTGTTGTGAATGCATCAATCATCAACTGTGAAATTTCGGTATTGGATGAGGCAGCAACCGCACCAGCTGGCTGGCGTAGCGAAAGTTCGCCGGCCAAGTTTGGTCCTGTAATTAAACCAAGTCTTGCTGGTGGAATTCCCAAAATTTCAGTAACAACTTCAGTCATGCGAAGTTGGGTCTTGGCTTCGATTCCCTTAAGCGTGCTTAAAATCGGTTTATCGCTCGGGAAAGTCGATACCCAACCAGATAAATTTTCTCGTAAAGATTGCGCAGGAATTGCCAAGACCATTGAGTCACCAAAATCAAAAGCTTCTTGGATATCTACAGTCGCGCGAAGTTGCGCTGGAAGGGTTATTCCAGGCAGGTATTTACTATTTGCATTCTGCTTATTGATTTCATTAACAACATCAGAGTTACGACCCCAGATTAAAACATCTTGGCCAGAATCACATAGAACTTGCGCCAGGGTTGTTCCCCAAGCACCAGAACCAAGAACTGTAACTTTCGACATTTAACTAATCCCTTTTCTTTCTTGACTTCTTAAAGTTTCCGATTCGAGGTAGATCCGATTTGTGCGGATCAAAGATTTGCTCAGGTGCGTATTCTCCCCTAATTTCTTCCAACAATTTGGTAATTTCCGCCATCGCGTATGCAGTGGCTTCGATAAGTGCAGCCTGATCTTCCTCCAGACCTGCCCATTTGCTGAAATCCAGCGGCGCTCCTGCCAAATATGTAATTTTGGTGCGCTTCCAAAGAACTATCTTCTTTGAATATGGCGCTAATAAATTCTGATCGCCCCACTGTGCCACCGGAATTACTGGGGCCTTGCTCACAATTGCTAACCGTGCGATTCCGGTTTTTGCAACCATCGGCCATAAATTTTCATCTCTAGTCAGAGTGCCTTCAGGATAAACACCCACGCAATGTCCCGCCTTCAAAAGTGCAAGTGCGCTATCCAATGCATGCGATGCTTTATCACTCTCTCTCGCTACTGGTATTTGACCAGAGCTCTTAATAATCCAGCCAATTATCGGAATCTTAAATACCGAATCTTTACCTAGGAATCTGGGTGCTCTGCCATTTGCATATAGAAAGTGTGCAAGAACTAACGCATCAGCATAAGAAAGATGGTTTGAAATAATTATTACCGGACCGGTTTTTGGGATGTTATTTACTCCACGCCAATCTCTCTTTGTCAGAATTTTGAGAATTGGAATTAATAGCGCTGCCGCAATTTTAAAAGTTCTATTGGTGCCAAGTGGCTTTCCTTGCGGTGGCTCATATTGCATGTCTTTATCCTAATTCGCATTAAAAAAGAGGGAACCATTTCTGGCTCCCTCTTTTAAATTGTTTAACTACTAGCGACGCTTAGCAGCCTTCTTAGCTGGCTTCTTCTTAGCAGCAGTCTTCTTCTTTGCAGGAGCCTTCTTTGCTGGCTTCTTCTTAGCAGCCTTCTTTGGAGCTGCTTTCTTTGCTGCTGGCTTAGCAACAACCTTTACAGGTGGCTTTGGAGCAGCTTCAAGCTTACGTGCGCCTGAGATAACTTCCTTTAGCGCCTTAGCTGGCAAGAAACGAACTTTCTTGCTCGCCTTAATTTGAATTGTTTCGCCAGTGAAAGGGTTACGGCCCTTACGCGCTGGACGGTCAACTTTCTTAAACTTACCGAAATCATTGATCATTACATCTTCGCCCTTTGAAATGTTGCGAACGATGGTGTCAAAAACTACATCTACTGCACGAGCAGCTTCCTTCTTGCTATCGCCGAAGTGAGGTGCCAATGCCGCGATGAACTGGGCCTTGTTCATTTAAATCCCCTTATTTACGCATAAATGTTAGACATTCGCCTAACGCAATAAGAAATCTACGCGGGCAAACAACTATCGCACGACATATAAAGTGGCGTGTCGGAATTTAATTATTTTCCTAAAACCTTGAAAAGCACACTTTTTATGCGGTAAAAACTCTAAATAATTACTTTAGAGTTTCGATAATTTTTATAACTACGACAGCGCAGGAAGTGTTTTAGGCTTAAAAGTTGGTCGAGATTGCTCAAAATTGCTAACGGAATCAATGTTTTTAAGCGTAAGGCCAATGTCATCTAGGCCTTCCATCAAACGCCATCTGGTGTAATCATCAATAGCAAATGGGATTGATATAGAACCATACGTGACCGTTTTAGCCTCAAGGTCCACTGTTACTTGGGTTTTAGGATCAGCTTCAACTGCTGTCCAGATAGCCTCAATATCGCTCTGATCAATTACGACTGTAAGCAATCCCGCTTTCTGCGAATTGCCACGGAAGATGTCAGCGAAGCGACTAGAAAGCACGACCTTAAAACCGTAGTTCTGAAGTGCCCAGACCGCATGCTCGCGAGATGAACCAGTTCCAAAATCGACACCCGCTACCAAGATCGTGGCACCAGCAAACTCTGCTTTGTTGAGAACAAACTCTGGATCGCTTCGCCAAGCACCAAAGAGACCATCTTCGAAGCCGCTCTTTGTTACGCGCTTTAAGTAGACCGCTGGAATAATTTGATCGGTATCAACATTGCTTCGACGTAGCGGAAGTACGTTTCCGGTATGACTTATATATTTCTCCATTTTTATTTCTCCTTACAAATCTGCCGGCGAGGAAAGAGTTCCGCGAATTGCGGTAGCTGCTGCTACGAGTGGACTAACAAGGTGAGTGCGCCCACCTTTACCTTGACGTCCTTCGAAGTTTCTATTTGATGTTGATGCTGATCGCTCGCCAACTGCGAGTTGATCGGGATTCATTCCAAGACACATTGAACATCCAGCAGTGCGCCATTCTGCTCCGGCATCTAGAAACACTTTATCTAGACCTTCGCTCTCGGCTTGCAATCTAACTCTGGCTGATCCAGGAACAACCAACATTCGAACTTCTTTTGAAATCTTCTTGCCCTTAAGTACATCGGCGGCAGAACGTAAATCTTCAATGCGACCATTTGTACAAGATCCCAAAAAGATAGTGTCTACTTTGATTTCTTTAAGTGGTGTACCTGCGACTAATCCCATGTATGTGAGAGCGCGTTCTGCAGCACCTCTAGCTTCAGGGTCAGTGATTTCTGCTGGGTTAGGTACCTTTGCATTTAGCGGAAGTCCCTGCCCTGGGTTAGTTCCCCAAGTAACAAATGGTTCTAAATCATCTGCATTGAGCGAAATTTCGACATCAAATTTTGCATCAGAATCACTTTGTAGCGTCTTCCAGTATGAAACTGCAGCATCCCAGTCTGCGCCCTTAGGTGCGTGTGGCTTTGACTTCAGGTATTCAAATGTAATTTCATCAGGTGCGATTAATCCGGCGCGAGCGCCAGCTTCGATAGACATGTTGCAAACTGTCATACGAGATTCCATTGAAAGTGCGCGGATTGCTGAACCACGATACTCAAGGACATATCCTTGGCCGCCGCCAGTTCCAATCTTTGCAATGATCGCCAAAATAATATCTTTACTTGTTACGCCTGGCTTTAATTTGCCTTCTACATTTATCGCCATTGTCTTTGGACGAACTAGCGGAAGCGTTTGGGTAGCCAGAACATGCTCAACTTCAGAAGTACCGATACCAAATGCAAGTGCGCCAAATGCGCCATGTGTAGAAGTATGTGAATCGCCACAAACAATTGTCATTCCGGGTTGGGTAATTCCAAGCTGTGGTCCTACAACGTGAACAATTCCTTGCTCAACATCACCTAGTGAGTGCAAGCGAACACCAAATTCTTCGCAGTTCTTGCGCAAAGTATCCACTTGAAGTTTTGAAACTGGGTCGGCAATTGGTTTATCAATATTTAAAGTAGGCACGTTGTGGTCTTCAGTTGCAATCGTTAAGTCGGGGCGACGAACTTTACGATTAGCTAGGCGCAGACCATCAAAAGCTTGTGGACTGGTTACTTCATGGATTAGATGCAGATCAATATAAATTAGATCTGGTTCACCTTCGTGTTGGCGAACAATATGATCAGCCCAGATTTTTTCGGCTAACGTCTTTCCCATTACTGCCCCTTAAATTTTTCCCTAAATACTTGCATTTCAAATGGTGAGATGCCAGTATTACATCGTGGACAAGAAGAATAGCGGAGTTGGCGTCTTAGATAAAGCCGTAAAAATACTCGCCTGCTTAGAAGCAGGCCCACATTCACTTTCCGAACTTGTAGCAGCGACTGGAATTGCTCGGCCAACCGCGCATAGATTGGCAGTGGCGCTGGAATTTCATCGCATGGTTTCACGAGATTATGCTGGCCGTTTTATTCTCGGACTTAGATCCTCTGAACTCGCATCTGCTGCTGGCGAAGACCGACTTTTAGCTGTTGCTGGGGCTGCACTTACAGCGCTTCGTGATGCGACCGGTGAAAGTTCGCAGTTATATCGCCGCCAAGGCGATCAGCGAATCTGTGTAGCAACTGCTGAACGCCTTTCTGGGCTCCGTGATTCGGTGCCGACCGGAACTGTATTAACTATGCAAGCAGGCTCTGGCGCGCAAATTCTCCTTGCCTGGGAAGATGCTGACAAACTGCATCGCGCTCTACAAAATTCTAAATTTACCGCCGCCTCTCTTGCTGCAGTCCGGCGCCGGGGTTGGGCACAATCAGTTGGCGAACGTGAAGCTGGAGTCGCCTCTGTTTCTGCGCCAGTACGCGGACCCAATAACAAAGTGATCGCCGCAGTAAGCATTAGTGGACCAGTTGAACGTCTTGGAAGACAGCCAGGTCGAATTCATGCCGCAGCAGTTGTTGCTACAGCTGCAAGACTTACTGAGCACTTAGCCAAAAAATAGCGGCGCATAAGGTAATTTCCATAGTTTCACAGCACAAATAACTAAGATTCGAGCGTGCAGAGCTCACCGCAAATCCTCAAAGCTCTCGAGAATGAATCAATTGAAATTCTTCGAGAAACGGCTGCTGCCTTCGCCAAACCGGTAATGCTCTACTCCATCGGAAAAGATTCTTCGGTTTTGCTTCACCTCGCCCGCAAAGCTTTCTATCCAGCACCGATTCCATTTCCGCTTTTACATGTGGATACCACTTGGAAATTCAAAGAGATGATTTCATTTCGAGATGAAATTGCTAGCAAGTATGGTCTGGATTTAATTGTCCATACCAATCAAGATGGCGTGAGTGAAGGCGTTAATCCATTCACAAGTGGAATCTCTGAATACACAAGAATTATGAAAACAGTTGGGCTTCGCCAGGCTTTAGATAAATATGGATTTGATGCCGCAATTGGTGGCTCGCGTCGCGATGAAGAGAAGAGCCGTGCTAAAGAGCGAATCTTCAGTGTTCGCGAAGCTGGGCACCGCTGGAATCCAAGAGAACAACGCCCCGAACTTTGGCGGACTTACAACACTCGTATCCGTCCAGAACAATCAATGCGCGTCTTTCCGCTTTCGGATTGGACTGAACTAGATGTTTGGAATTACATAAGTCAGAATGAAATTCCGATTAACCCACTTTACTTTGCTAAAGAACGGCCAATTGTCTGGCGTGGCGATCAGATGCTTATGGTTGATGACGAGAGATTCCCATTGATAAATGGTGAAGTACCAGAAAATAGATTAATTAGATTTAGAACTTTAGGCTGCTATCCCCTAACCGCGGCAGTTGAATCAACAGCCACAACAATCTCTGAAGTGTTAGCTGAAGTCTCTGAGGTAAAACTTTCAGAGCGCGCCACACGATTAATTGATGGCGATAAAGAAGATTCCATGGAGAAGAAGAAGACGGAGGGCTATTTCTAATGGCAGCTCCGAAGATTAAGCCTGTTATTCGACTCTTAACTTGTGGCAGCGTTGATGATGGAAAGTCCACATTAATTGGCCGACTACTCGTAGAAACTGACAGCATTCCACATGACACTGTCGCAACAGCGCGAAGTGTTCGCCGCGGTGGCTCGACAATTGCAGCAGGTGAAATTGATTTCTCACTTCTAACTGATGGTCTTGAAGCAGAACGTGAACAAGGAATTACGATTGATGTTGCCTATCGTTCGATGACACTTCTAAATGGCAGTCGTTTGATAATCGCAGATGCACCTGGCCATGAGCAATACACGCGCAATATGGCAGTCGCGGCATCAAGATCAGATGTTGCACTTGTTCTGCTAGATGCAGCAAGAGGTGTCCGCCCACAAACCCTTAGGCATTTAACAATTTGCGCACTTATGGGAGTAAGCAGAGTCGCAATTGTCATTAACAAATTAGATGTATTTGATTATTCAAAAGAGAAGTTTGCTGAAATATCGGCACAGATTGCTCCTGCAGTTGCCAGATTAAAGCTAAATGAGCATGCAATTATTCCCGTGAGTGCACTTGTCGGGGATAACGTAGTTTTTAAGGGCGAAAATATGGATTGGTATAGCGGACCAACGCTTCTGGAATACATCCAAAACCAGAATCTTGCCGAAGACTCCATGACAACTCCGCACTTTGGAATTCAATATATTTCGCGAGTCGACACATTTAGAGGTTTGGCTGGAACTCTAGTTAATGGAAAATTCAACCTTGGCGATGAAGTCGTGATTTTGCCAAGCAAGAAGCGTGCAACTATTTCAAAGATGCTCACTTTTGATGGTGAATTAACTAGTGCTGGTCACGAGCAGACGCTAAATATCGTTCTTGAACCTGAGGTCGACGCTGCTAGAGGAGATGTTCTTCATCTTGCATCAAATGCTAAGCCACCAGCAGATCGGTTCACTGCAAATATTGTCTGGCTAGGTGAATCTGAACTTATTCATAGCCGCTCTTATATTTTGGTTTCGGGCTCTTCGTCAACACCAGCAATTGTCACAACCATTAAACATAAAATTAATATTGAATCAGGCGAACATGACTCGGCCAAGACTCTAAAGATGAATGAGATTGGAGTAGTTGAGATAGCTAGCGATTCGCCAATTGCATTATCGAACTATTCAGAGTCTCGTGAAACTGGAAACTTTATTCTCGTTGATCGCTCTACCTTAAATACTGTTGGCGCTGGAATGATTGTGCATGCTTTGCGTCGATCCGAGAATGTAACTGAACAGGCCTATGAAATCGATGGCGAAAAGCGTGCAGCCCAGAAAGGCCAAACGGGCAAAGTTCTCTGGTTCACTGGATTAAGCGGTTCTGGTAAATCCACAATTGCAAATGAGCTAGCGAAAGAACTTTACGCGCTTGGTCGACATGTTTATATCCTCGATGGCGATAACTTACGTCTTGGTTTAAATAAAGATTTGGGATTCACTAAAGAAGATCGCGCCGAGAATGTTCGCCGAGTTTCTGAAGTTGCAAAGTTAATGATGGATGCTGGTTTGATAGTTATTGTCGCTCTTGTCAGCCCATTTAGAGTCGACCGCGACCAAGCCCGTGAACTCTTTCCAAAGGGAAAATTCATTGAAATTTGGGTTAACACTCCGCCGGAACTTTGCGCCAAACGAGATCCAAAAGGACTTTACAAGAAAGCTGCTGCCGGAGATTTGCCGAACATGACAGGAATCGGCCAAGAATATGAAGCACCGCTTAACGCCGAAATAGTTTTGGATGGAAACTTGGAGTTAAAGATAAATACCGAGATGGTTCTGGAGATAGCAAAATGACTTGGTTACCCTTCGCGCTTGCCGGCGCAGTAGCACAATTAGTAGATGGTTCACTTGGAATGGGCTTTGGCTTAACAAGTTCCACTCTCCTCTTAACCTTAGGAGCTTCTGCCGCAGTTGCATCCGCAGCTGTCCATGCAGCTGAGATTGGTACAACTCTCGCCTCAGGTCTATCTCATTGGCACCGCGAGAATGTTGATACCAAGATTCTCTTTCGCCTGGCTATTCCTGGTGGAATCGGCGCTGCACTTGGTGCAACTTTCTTATCCTCAATCGACTTAACAAATGGCAGAATTTTTATTTCAACAATTCTTCTACTACTGGGATTCATTCTTCTTTATCGAAATATTTTCCAAGCAAACCAGCCGAACTTAGTAGAAATTTCTAATCCTAATTACTTAACTTATTTAGGCTTCACTGGTGGTTTTATTGATGCCTCTGGGGGTGGCGGTTGGGGTCCAGTTGTAACACCAACTCTTATGGCAACAACTCAAACTGAACCAAAGAAGATAATTGGAACTGTAAGCGCGGCCGAATTTATCGTTGCTGTCTGCGCAAGTTTGGCCTTTCTTGCAAATATTGCTCGCCTAGATATTAATTGGGCAGCAGTCGGGGGCTTGGCACTTGGTGGAATATTGATGGCGCCAATCGCAGCAAAGCTAGTTTCTTGGTTACCTAAACGTCAGCTCGGAATCTTCGTTGGAGTAACAATCATTTTGATCAACGCAGTTCGTCTAATCGGTGGCTAATTTGAAGAAGTTAATAATTCATCCTGGATTTCATAAAACTGGCACAACTGCGCTTCAACAAGCCCTTAGTGAAGTTCGCGCTGATTTATTAGAGGTAAATTACTTTTACCCACACACCGCAGGCAATGCACATCACCGTGCTGCATGGTCAATTATCGAAAAAACTTGGGGTTGGAAGAAGCGTGGCGGAAGAAGGACAGCGCCCATAGAGTGGCAAAAACTAGAGAAAAAATTGAAGAGATATAAAGGAACCGCGATTATAAGTAGTGAATTTTTCTCTGAGGCGGATTCAAAACAACTAGCTATCTTGGTAGAAAAACTGCGTGGCACAGATGTGCAAGTGGTCTTTACTTGGCGACCTCTTCCCTTCATGCTTGCAAGTTCATATCAACAGTATTTGAAGTATGGCGTGAAGATTTCATACCAGGAGTGGCTAGATTCAATTTTTGAGGGCGATTCAAAATTTACGCCATCTTTCTGGAAGCGAAACTTGCACGGCGATGTAGTTGAGCGCTGGGTGCAAGCCTTTGGGGCAGCAAACGTCTCGCTGATCGCAGTAGATGAAACTGACCCAAATTTCTTATACGGCTCTTTCTCAGAACTAACTGGTATTCCAAATGGGATTCTAAGAGAACCAACCTACAAAGAGTTGAATAGATCGTTAACTTTTAATGAGGCCGCACTTCTTCTTGAGATTAATAGAACCTATCCGAAAGATTTGGATTGGGATTCATATGAAATCTTTATTCGCAAAGGTAACATCAAAGCTCTAACCGGCTCTGAAAAGTTTGAAAAGAGTGATGAAAAGTTTTTAACTCCTGATTGGGCAGTTGCTAAAGCAACTGAGATAAACCTTCAAAGCATCAACAAAATAAAATCACTTGGGATAAAAATTATTGGTGATATCGATAGGAGTGATTTCTCAAGAATTCCAATCGGGATTAATTCACCGGTAGCCACTATTTCGATCGAAACTGTTGCCCGTGCCATGATTGGCGTAAACATGGAGTCGCTTGAAAAGATGCATGGAAAAGCAATTTCTAAAGAATTTTTCTATCGCTTAAAACTAATATTAAGACGTCGATTACACCTTAATTAGTTCTTCACTTACTCATAACGCATTCCTAGGTAGTTGTAGCCCCGACGGGATTCGAACCCGCGTAGCTGGCTTGAGAAGCCAGAGTCCTAGGCCACTAGACGACGGGGCCGAGATTTACTTCTATTAAGTTTTTTTCTTACCTTTTACTGCTTTCTATTGAGCTGGGGTACCAGGACTCGAACCTAGACTTACTGAACCAGAATCAGCAGGGCTGCCAATTACCCCATACCCCAAAGAATAAATTCTTCGGGCAAAGGATACCTGATTAACTAATTGAAGCCGCAATTCTCTCAAGGCTGCGAGAGCGACCCAAGAGTTCCATGGATTCGAATAACGGTGGTGAGATATGGCTTCCGGTTACCGCAATTCGAACTGCGCTAAAAGCAATTCTCGGCTTTAGCCCAAGCTCCTCAATTAACGCGCTCTTAAGGGCAACATGAATTGATTCATGATCCCAATTATCTAGTTTTGAAAGAACTTCATTTGTTTTACGCAACACAACCTGAGATTGCTCATCTTGAATTTTAGGAAGCTCTTCTGCATCTACGGCAAATTTCTTTACGAATAGGAATTTGAGCATCTGTGAAACTTCAGCCAAAGTTGCAATCCGCTCTTGAATAATCGGAAGCGCACTCGTTACAACTTCTAGCTCTTCTGCGGTTCCAGTTATTACGCCATCTTTAATTAAGAATGGTGTAGTCCGCTTTAGTAATTCTTCAATCGAGAGCTCGCGAATCTTGTCGCCATTTATCGCTTCCAGCTTCTTCATATCAAATCGCGCAGGACTTGAATGCACGCGTTCGACCGTAAAGAGTTCGGTTAATTCCTTCATAGTTACATTTTCACGATCATCCCCTGGTGACCAACCAAGGAGTGCTAAGTAATTACAGATTGCTTCTGGCAAGAAACCTCGCTCGCGATACCACGCAATTGAAACTTCGCCATTTCGCTTTGAGAGCTTGGCATTATCTTGTCCCATAACAAATGGCAGGTGAGCAAAAGTTGGGTAATCAGATTCGCTAACTCCCATTGCTTGGTATACCCGAATCTGGCGAGGAGTTGAGGAAAGTAAATCTTCGCCGCGCAAAACATGGGTAACTTTCATCATGATGTCATCGACTGCAACAGCCAAGGTATAAAGCGGCGAGCCATCGCCACGAACCAGAACAAAGTCAGGGACGAAGTTGTGTTCGAAAGTTACATCGCCGCGAATTGAATCTGTAAAAGTTGTAGATCCATCTGGCATGCGCATACGCAATACTGGCAATCGCCCCTCTGATTTATATTTAGCTAAGTCATCTGGAGAAATTGTTCGACACTTGCCGTCATAACCAGGCGCAACATTTGCTGCCTTCTGTGCTTCACGACGTGCTTCAAGTTCTTCTGAAGAGCAATAACAATGGTAAGCATCACCTTGAGCTAGAAACTTTGCAGCCCATTCGGCATAAATATCTAAACGTTGGCTCTGTAAATAAGGACCGTACGGCCCGCCAACTTCGGGACCCTCATCCCAATTCAAACCAAGCCATTTCAAAGTGTCTTGTGCCGCTTTTATATATTCATCAGTCACGCGTTCGCGATCGGTATCTTCGATTCTAAAAATAAATTGACCGCCGGTGTGACGGGCATAGGCCCAGTCAAAGAGCGCAGTTCTAATATTTCCAACATGCAGATCTCCAGTTGGAGATGGCGCAAAGCGAACCCGAACCGGTTTATTGGAAGTATTAGTTGGCACGAGGCGATACCTTATTAGAAAGTGAGCCAATTCCCTCAATCGTCACAACAACCTCGGCTCCTGCAGGCATAGGGCCAATTCCTGCGGGCGTGCCAGTCAGAATTAAATCTCCAGGAAGCAGTGTCATCACTGAAGATATAAATTGAATAATTTCGGGAATTTTGAAATTCATCGAAGAGAGCGGTTCAGATTGCTTAACTTCGCCATTTAAAGTTGTAATGATTTTCTGTGAGCCCGGGATAAATTCGGTTTCAATCCATGGCCCAAGTGGGCAGAAAGTGTCAAAACCCTTTGCGCGATTCCATTGGCCATCAACTTTCTGTAAATCTCTTGCAGTCACATCATTTGCAATTGTGTAACCAAAAATTACATCAGATACTTTTTCTGCAGGGACATCTTTGCAAATCCTGCTAATAACAATCGCAAGCTCACCCTCAAAATCTACGCGCTCACTCATTCGTGGCCATTGAATAATGTCATTTGGTCCGATAACCGAGGTGTTTGGTTTTAAGAAAATCACTGGCTCCTTTGGAACATCTGATCCCATTTCAGCGGCGTGATCGGCATAGTTCTTACCAACGCAAACAACTTTACTTCTCGGAATTACGGGTGCAAGCAATCGCACATCAGCAAGGGCAACTTTGGACTCAGTTGGAACTATTCCGCTATAAATCGGATCTCCGCGAAGAACCAAGATTTGATCCTGGTCATTTAATAGACCAAAAAGTGGATCGCTGCCTAAACCGGCGCTGGAATTTGGAGAAAATCTAACGATTCGCATGGCGTGATTCTACCCGCTGGTGTTAACTCAAAGCGAAAGCAATTCATCCTTAGCGCCTACAATAAATATTTTCGCCTTAGAATCTTCACTTTTAATTACAGAGATACTTGCTTGGTTGGGCTCTTGCCCGCAAATTACAACTGCTTCGATACCAGTAATCGAACTAGCTTTGGCAACAACTAAAACTGCAAGAAGTGCGTCAACTGCAAATTCTCCACTGGCAACAGGAATCGCAACATATGTTCTTCCGGTGGCATCGCGAAGGGCCGCTGCTGAATTTGAATTGCTCCGCGCCATAGTTGATTTTGCTAGCGTTAACAATTTCAGATCTTCTGGATTATTGCTCAAGAACTGCCTCCGCTTCATCAATAATGCGTTCAGCTAGAACAGTTGCAATTCTATGACGGCGACCGACTGGTCGTTCTGCAGTTAACTTAACGCCAGCAATTGAGATTGTGCTGCCTGGGATTGGAACTCGCCCCAAAGCCTTCGCCAGTAGTCCTCCGATGCTATCCACATCTTCACGCTCTGATTCTGGGATTTCGATCTTAAAATTCTGGGCGAAATCTTCGATATGCAGTCTTGCTGAAAGGCGCGCACTATTTTCAGATAGCCATTCAATTTCTAACTCGTCATCATCATATTCATCAGCAATCTCCCCGACGATCTCTTCAAGAATATCTTCGATTGTGATTAAGCCTGCGGTGCCGCCATATTCATCGACAACTATCGCCATATGAATCTGATCGCGCTGCATCTCTTTAAGTAGCTCTGCCGCCGTCTTAGTCTCTGGCACAAATGTAGCTTTACGAATATGTTCGGAGACATTTTCAATGAGTTCTGACTCGCGGTGCTCATGAGTTCTACGCGCTAAATCTTTGACGTATGCAATTCCCACAACGTTATCTAAATTTTCGTCAATAACCGGAATGCGAGTGAAGCCTGATCGAAGAGCTAGCGATAGCCCTTGGCGAAGAGTTTTGTTCCCTTCAATCCAGACCATATCTGTTCTGGGAACCATCAACTCTCGAACCAAGGTATCGCCTAATTCAAAGACGGATTGAATCATTTCGCGTTCTGACTCTTCAACCAAGCCATGTTGGCTAGCTTGATCTACAGCATCACGCAGCTCTTCTTCATTTGAAAATTGCCCAGCGCGCAATTTAAAGCCAGCTCTACGCAAGTTCTTTACAAGTGAGTTGGGAAGAATCGCAATCACTCGTGCGAAATCCAAGTTGTGTGACTTGCCAAATGTACGGCCAATATAGAAACCAATTACCAGCCAGATAATTCCATCAAGTAGGAACTTCAGGGTGCTCATCTCTGATTTCGCCAATCCGCTAGGGTCTTATCTTGAAGGTCGAACATAACTTTATGTTCATCTGGTTGCACATGATCAAATCCCAATAAGTGTAGGACGCCATGAACTGTTAGCAAAGAAATTTCATCTGCCGTTGAATGATTTACCGCCTGCTTGGCTGCAAATTGCGGGCAAATAACGATGTCGCCAATAATTCCCGGGCCATTGCTAGCCGAGAATGGTTTTAACTCATCCATTGGGAAAGAGAGCACATCTGTGGGCCCAGGTAAATCCATCCATTGCACATGCAACTTAGTTATTTCATCTTCATCGACCAGAGTGATTCCAAGATCAGAGTCGGGATGAATTCCCATCTTATCTAAGGCAAATGCGGCTACTTCAACAATTTCATCTTCGTTGCATGCAACTCCGCTGTTATTCGCAATTTCTATTCCCATGGGAATTAGCGATCACCGCTTCCAGATCTAATTGATCTAGTTACATTTGGTGGAATAACTTTTCCGGAATCATGACGGCCGTATGCATTGACAATCTCACCGACAAGACGATTTCGAACAACATCTTCCGAATCAAGGGCAATAAATGCTATGTCATCAACGCCATCGAGAATTTCCCCAACAATTCTTAGTCCTGATTGCGCACCATGAGGCAGATCCACTTGAGTGGTATCGCCGGTGATGACCATCTTTGAACCGAATCCCAAGCGAGTTAGAAACATCTTCATCTGTTCAGCAGATGTATTTTGCGCTTCATCCAAGATAATAAAGGCATCATTTAACGTGCGGCCTCGCATGTATGCAAGGGGTGCTATTTCAATAATTCCTGATTGCATCAGACGTGGAATCGAATCTTGATCAATCATGTCGTGCAGAGCATCAAATAGCGGTCTTAAATATGGATCAATCTTCTCTTGCAAAGTACCTGGTAGAAAACCAAGACGCTCTCCAGCTTCTACAGCTGGTCTTGTAAGAATAATTCTATTTACTTGTTTAGATTGCAGAGCTTGAATGGCTTTTGCCATTGCCAAGTAAGTTTTTCCAGTTCCCGCTGGTCCAATTCCAAAAGTAATTGTGTTCTCATCAATTGCTTCGACATAGCGCTTCTGATTCGCAGTCTTTGGGCGAATTGTTTTGCCACGATTACTTAAAATGTTTAGTGAAAGAACTTCTGCTGGATGATCTGCTGGCTCGTGGTTAAACATCTCAATCGAACGCAGGATTGCATCACTATTTAGATTTTGTCCGGCGCGAAGCAGTACTAACAATTCACGAACTAAAGCTTCAAACTTTGCAATTTGCGCAAGATCGCCGCCAGCAAAAATTTCATTGCCGCGGACAGTGATTGAAATATTAGGAAAAGTTTTTTCGAAGATGCGAAGGTGCGCATCTTGGGCACCGACAAGAGCAACCATCGGAATGGCTGTTGGCACGGTAATTAGTGCGGTTTTCGTCGAATCCATTAGGCGAAATACTACTTTTAACCGGGTGGCCAGGCGAACTGACGCCCGCCTAGAAGATGTAGATGAGCGTGAAAAACACTCTGACCAGCGCTAGCTCCGGTATTAAAAACGCTTCGATATCCATCTAGCCCGCGTTCTGCAGCGATACTTGCCGCAACGCTGTGCATCTTGGCAGAGACATCTGGTGCACCTGTTGCAAGTTCGCCCGCATTTTCAAAGTGGGCTTTCGGAATAATCAGAACATGTGTTGGGGCTTGCGGTGAAATATCGTTGATTGCAAATATTTGATCAGATTCAAAGACGAAGTCCACGGCTATTTCACCTGTGGCCATTTTGCAAAATAAGCAACTCATCCAGAACTCACCATCGCCCAATCAAAGCAGATACTGCACTCAAAGCAGCTCCACCTGCATGGGCGCTGCGAAAAACTTCTGGCCCAAGCCCAACTATTTCGGCCCCCGCGCCTTGCAATAACTCTAATTCGGCGCCGCTTATGCCG
>WLJZ01000049.1 GCA_009701525.1 Actinomycetota bacterium | reverse complement strand
TATCGGACATCACTGCTTCTGACCTGGGCTTTTACATCTGCACTTTCCTGTGATTAATATCTTTTTTGCGACTCACACGCGTTTAAATTTGCCCGATGCCTGCTCGGGTGCGACTCTTTTGCCCTTCCCCCAAGCCACTAGCCCATTTCGGGCTGATGCGCCTTGCCGGGAAGACTAGAGATTATTTAGGGATTATTTAGGGATTAGAAGGAGGGTGAGATGAACAAGATTTTTAGATCGACCAAACTAGTTCTTAGCGCTGCCTTCTTTATCGTTTTCATTGGTGGAGTCGATACGACATATGCCCAAGGAACTTTCGACAAGTTTGTCTCGGTTCCAGATAACCTGCCAGCTCTGACCGTCGCTCCCGAGGCTCCATTAACTGATGAAAATGGAATTACTCTCGATGTAAATGGCGTGAGTTCGGTCGATGCCAATTCGATCGCACTTGTCTCACTAGCTGCCCGCCAAGTCGAAATGGCCAAGAAGCCAAAAGGCGCCCAAAGTGTGGCGAAAGAAATTATTGAACAGAAGTACCCAAAGTGGGATAACAATCGCCAGGTCACCTGCCTGACCAAGCTTTGGAATAGTGAGAGCCACTGGAACTATCGCGCCCACAACTATCGCAGCGGCGCCCATGGAATTCCGCAGGCATTACCTGCAATAAAGATGGAGATCATCTCAACTGATTGGCGGACCAATCCGGTCACCCAAATCAAGTGGGGGCTTTCCTATATCAAGGCTAGATACAAGACCCCATGTAATGCGCTCTGGAAGAAACAGCGCTCTAACTATTATTAAAAATATCTTTAAAGCTTAATTAGGTGCGCGGCCAATTGTTATTGGCTTTGAAGTCTCGGCGAAGAAATCATTTCCCTTATCGTCAACAACGATAAATGCTGGAAAATCCTTAACCTCAATCTTCCAAATTGATTCCATTCCTAATTCGGCATAATCGAGAACTTCAACTTTAGTAATGCAGTCCTGGGCAAGGCGGGCTGCTGGGCCACCAATAGAACCCAAATAGAAACCACCATTATCTTTGCAAGCTTGAGTAACGGCTTTTGAGCGATTGCCCTTTGCCAACATAATCATCGAACCACCTGCTTTTTGGAATTGATCTACATAAGAATCCATGCGCCCGGCAGTTGTTGGTCCAAATGAACCAGATGCATATCCCGCAGGAGTCTTTGCTGGGCCGGCGTAATAAACCGCATGATCCTTGAAATATTGTGGAAGCGGCTTTCCAGAATCGAGGAGCTCTTTAATTTTTGCATGTGCCAAATCGCGCGCAACAATCAGAGTGCCGGTTAGGGAGAGCCGGGTTTTAATTGGATACTTTGAAAGGGTCGCTAAAACTGCTGACATCGGCTGATTTAAATCAACATTTACTACATCATCTGCTAAATGTTCATCGGTTGTATCTGGCAGGAAGCGCGCGGGATCGCGTTCTAGAACTTCTAGGAATACGCCTTCCTTAGTAATTTTCGCCTTTGCTTGGCGATCTGCAGAACAAGAGACCGCGATAGCAATCGGAAGTGAAGCACCATGTCGTGGCAATCGGATGACTCGAACATCGTGGCAGAAATACTTACCTCCGAATTGTGCGCCAATTCCTAAAGTCCGGGTGAGTTCTAGGACCTTGGCTTCTAGTTCAACATCACGGAAGCCGTGGCCAGTTTTGGCATCACCGCTTCTAGGTAATTCATCTAGATAGTGGGTGCTTGCAAGCTTCGCGGTTTTGACTGTGTGTTCAGCGCTTGTGCCACCAATAACAATCGCAAGGTGATAAGGCGGACAGGCAGCCGTACCGATAGAACGTAATTTTTCATCTAGCCAACTCATAAATGATGTTGGATTTAAAACTGCCTTTGTCTCTTGGTATAGGAATGATTTATTCGCACTTCCGCCACCCTTTGCGATGAAGAGAAAGTTATATTCATCTGGATGCTTTGAATCTGAATAAATCTCTACTTGGGCCGGAAGATTGTTGCCAGTATTTTTCTCTTCCCAAGTTGTAACTGGGGCCATCTGTGAATAACGGAGATTTAGCGTTGTGTATGCGTCATACACGCCTTTGGAAATTGATTGCGCATCATCCTTCTGGGTTAAAACTTGTTGCCCTTTCTTACCCATAATCAGCGCTGTTCCGGTGTCCTGGCACATTGGCAGAATTCCGCCAGCTGAAATGTTTGCATTCTTTAAGAGATCAAGTGCGACGAAGCGATCATTTGGCGATGCTTCAGGATCTTTTAGGATTGAAGCAAGCTGAGTTAAATGCTCTTCACGAAGATAGTGGTTGATGTCATGAATGGCTTCAGAAGTTAATTTCTCTAGAGCTTCTGGCGCAACTTTGAGAAATTCCATTCCCTCAGCCGTGAAAGTTGAGAGGCCCTCTGTTGTTACAAGGCGATACTTAGTCTTATCGCTACCGATTGGCAGTAAGTCGCTGTAATTAAACTCTGGCATTTATTTTTCCGATTCACTCTTCGCCGCTGCAAGTTTTGCTTTTGCACCATCTAGCCATTGCTGACAAATTTTTGCTAACTCTTCGCCGCGCTCCCAGAGCGCAAGTGACTCTTCAAGTGTTGACTGTCCAGATTCAAGAGCTTCGACAACCTGCTCGAGCGCATCTTTTGCCTCTTCATAGCTCAACTTTTTTGGGTCTTTTGCAACGGCCATATTCGTAATCTACTCCGTAATCGCGCCAACTTCGCCTTGCGCCAATCGCAATCGAAGCTTCTCGCCACTCTTAATTTCACTAGCTTTCCGAACTACCTGGCCATCACTTTTTTGGATGACCGAATATCCACGATCCAAAGTTGCCTGCGGGGAGAGCGTGCGGACTTGAGTTCGAAGTCCAGAAATCTCTTCACTGGCAACCGCAAGCGCTCCGCTCATTTGGCGAAAGGATCTAGCAATTAACCCATTAACAAATTCCAGGCGATTGGTAACAATAGTTATTGGCTCGCGCATAATTTGGCGATTCATAAAGCCAGCAATTCTTGAAATTTCGAATTCGATTCGATTTGTTAAATATCTATCGGCTCGATCTGCCAAGTTTGAAATTCTTGAAAGCTCTTCTTCCATATCCGGCACAACTCGCTTACCGGCATCGGTCGGTGTCGATGCCCGCCAATCGGCGACTAAATCAAGGAGCGGTGAATCTTTCTCATGACCAATGGCGCTAACTATTGGAGTTTGGCAATTAGCAACTAACCGCAGAAGTGATTCATCTGAGAAGGGGAGTAAATCTTCAAAAGAGCCACCGCCGCGAGTAATGATAATTACATCAACTCTAGGATCAGCTTCTAATTCTGCAAGTGCTTGGCTAACTTCAGTTACGGCAGCAGCATTTGCAACTGCGACCTCACGAATTTCAAATTGGACTGAAGGCCAGCGACGTTTTGCATTTTCAACAACATCTTTTCCAGCATCACTATTGCGACCGCAAATTAACCCGACAACATTTGGTAGAAATGGAAGTGGCGCCTTTCGATCTAAATCAAATAACCCTTCGCTAGCTAATTGATTTTTCAGGGCTTCGAGCCTTGCCATTAATTCACCAACACCTACTTGGCGAATCTCTGAAATATTAAAGGAGAGCGAGCCATTTTTCGTCCACCAAGTTGGCTTAGATCTAATTACGACTCGGGCATTAGTTTCTAGTGGCGCAATTGCATCAAATACATTTTTATAACAACGGACTGAAATACTCATATCGGCGCTGGTATCGCGCAATCGCATAAAGATGGTTGGCGAACCAGGTCTCACATTTATCTCCGAAAGCTCGCCTTCAATCCAAACCTCGCTAAGCGAGTCAATAATCGAACCAATGCGTTCTGAGATTGCGCGAACGCTAAAGGGGCTCGTCTCGGGAGTTGTTGAATCATCGGGCACGAGTCGATAGTAATCGGGCTCGGTTATAGACTTGGCCAATGAGCAAACGGGTCTTATTAGCGGCGCCTCGCGGATATTGCGCAGGTGTAGATCGTGCCGTAGTTACCGTTGAAAAGGCGTTAGAACTTTATGGTGCTCCGGTTTATGTTCGCAAAGAAATCGTCCACAATAAACATGTGGTTTCGACTCTTGAAGCCCGAGGCGCAATCTTTGTCTCTGAGAATGATGAAGTCCCTGAAGGTCAGACCGTTATTTTCTCAGCGCATGGAGTTTCACCGGCTGTGCACGCAAGTGCGGCTAGCAGAAATTTAAAAACGATTGATGCGACCTGCCCGCTAGTTACAAAGGTGCATCATGAAGTTAAGAGATTTGCTGCTGAAGATCTAACAATTCTTTTGATCGGCCACCAAGGCCACGAAGAAGTTGAAGGTACTGCGGGCGAGGCGCCAGATAATGTGATTCTGGTCGATGGGACCGATGGAATTAATGATCTAAAAGTTGTGGATGAAAATAAAGTTGCTTGGCTATCGCAGACAACCCTTAGCGTTGATGAGACTTTAACAACGGTGGCAGCGCTTAAGAAGCGTTTTCCAAATCTTATGGATCCACCAAGTGATGACATTTGTTACGCAACACAGAATCGCCAAGTTGCTATTAAACAGATTGCCCCGCAGGCCGATTTAGTTTTAGTTGTTGGCTCTCGAAATTCATCAAACTCAGTTCGTCTAGTTGAGGTTGCACTTGAGTATGGCGCTAAAGCGGCTTACTTAATCGACTTTGCTGCAGAAGCTAAGGATGAATGGTTTAACGGTGTCGAAACTATCGGTGTTTCTAGCGGTGCCTCAGTTCCAGAAATTTTGGTTCAAGATTTACTCAAAGATTTAGATCGTCGAGGCTTTAACGATGTTGAGACAATTACCGCAATGGAAGAACATCTACTCTTTGCCATTCCACCAGAGCTTCGCAAAGATATTAAAGCTGCAGGTAAGTAAGGCTAACTACGGGAGTATTTGCGCAGAAGCGCAAAGTGCGCCGCCCAAGCAATAACAGCGCCAGTAATTAACCAAGGTGCAACTGCCGAGAGAATTGTGATCAACTCCAGGCCAACCTTTGATGGTGAAAATCCGATACCACCCACTGTTGCCATAATAAATATTGTTGAAACCAAGAGTGCAATTGGTGGATTAACCGCATTTGTAAATGAGGTTCCGGGACGACCTAAGTAGAGACCGCCTAGAAAAGATACGAGTATTGCTAGGCCAGTAAAGAAGCCCACTTTGGTAAATGAGTATTCGAATAGTTCGAAGAGAAAGATCAATAAAAATTGCAGAACGATTACGCCAGGAACTTTAAGTCCTGGGCCTTTAACTGCCTTTGATCTAACAGCGTCCACTGTATTACTCATCTCTCTTCGCCATCGCTCTCATCTGAAACTTCTTCAACTTCAATAAAATCCTCGGGTGCATCCAAGGCTAATTTACTCTCAAGATTTCGCAAATTTTCAGAGACTTCAGGCAGCGCCTTTAGCGGTTTACCTGAGACATCGAGTGATTTCATCTTCTTTGCAGCGCTTAGAACAGTTGTCTCAGCGGTGGGAATCATCTCGTTATAAGCCTTAAGCGTGCTCTTTAGCCGATCGCCAACAGTGACAATCTTTTCATGTAGTGATGAGATATCTCGTAGGAATTTAACAGCCAGACTTTGTATCTCTTCAGCATTTGCGGCAACACGATTGCGGCTAAATAAATAACCAACGGTGCGAAGTAGCGCCATCATTGAAGTTGGTGTTGCAATGGTGACATTTAATCTAAATGAGGTCTCAAGGAAATCTGGAATTGCCTTAACGGCTTCAATAAAGATGGCATCAATTGGCGCGTAGAGAATTACAAAATCGGGAGATGGCCCACGATCAGCATAGTTGCGCTTTGAGAGCGCTTGGATGTGGGCAAGTAGATCCTTAGAGTGCTCAACTAATAATTGCTTACGGAGAACATCATCTTCAGTTTCAAAGGCCTCGTAAAATCTCTGAAAAGGAAATTTAGAATCGATATAGATAACGCTGCCACCAGGCATATTTATTGTTACATCTGGAATTGCACCAGAGTCGCCAATTTTCTCTGAGGCGGATTGTCTGGTGAAGTGTTCATTTTCAATTAGACCAGCGCTCTCTAATAATTTTTCGAGATGGGCTTCGCCAAATTTGCCACGGGTCTGTGAACTTGCGAGCGCACCTGCAATTGCCCGCGTCTGCTTTACTAAATTTTCATTATGAGATGCCATCGATTTAACTTGTTCAGTAATCTCAGTTTCTGCGCGCACCCGACGCAGATCAGCGGCGCTTGCTGACTCGGTTAACTTCTCAACAGTTTTCGCCATGGCCTCGAGCTCTTCGCTCAACTTCGTGGCTGCAGCAGTCGAATTTTTCTCGCGCTCTAACTGCTCCTTTAGATCTTTGACCAATGGGTTATTGCTGGAATCTGAATTAGATCTCCCACTTTTTACGAGAAATCCAATGAGAATTCCAAGAACCAGCCCGATAATTACGCCCAAAATTACATCCATGCCCGTATCGTGGCAGGAAGCACTGACAAACCCGCGTAGGCTCTACTCCTTGTGAGCCTCTCTATTGGAATCGTCGGACTGCCAAATGTGGGCAAATCGACCCTTTTTAACGCTCTGACCAAGAACAACGTTCT
>WLJZ01000048.1 GCA_009701525.1 Actinomycetota bacterium | reverse complement strand
CCGTCTTTGGCATCGTTTTACTTTCTGAACCACTCACGCTTCGAATTGGTCTAGGTGGTTTGTTGGTTCTAGCTTCTATGTATTTGATAATTTTGCTTGACCAACGCAAAACTAAGGTAGAAGAATAGAAAAATGGCCGACTTTAGATCAGATACGGTTACCAAGCCCTCACCCGAGATGATTGCTGCGATGGCATCAGCCGAAGTTGGCGATGATGTCTACGGCGATGATCCAACTGTAAATGCTCTTGAAAAACGCGTCGCAGAAATGTTCGGTAAAGAGGCAGCGCTTTTCGCTCCTACTGGTTCACTCACAAATCAATTAGCGATTCGCTCTCTAGTAAAACCTGGCGAAGAGTTGCTTACTGAGCTAACTTCACACATCGTTCGCGCTGAACTTGGCGCTGGCGCCGCATTTAGTGGAATCACAACTCGCACCTGGGAGGGCGTTCGCGGATCCTTCAAAGCTAGTGAAGTAATGCGAATCGCTGCGCCAGATGCAGGGCCATATTTAGTTTCAACTAAAGCTATCGCGATTGAAAACACCCACAATTTTGGTGGCGGTTATGTTCAGTCATTCGATGAGATTAAAGAACTTCGCAAAGCTAGTTCTGCGGCTGGAATGAAAATGCACCTAGATGGAGCTCGAATTTGGAACGCCCATGTCGCAAGTGGAATCTCACTAAAAGATTTTGGATCACAGTTCGACACTATAAGTATCTGTTTCTCGAAAGGATTAGGCGCTCCTGTTGGTTCTGCCGTTCTATCTAGTGCCGAGCGAATTGCCGAATCTCGAATCTGGCGAAAGCGTTATGGCGCTGGCATGAGACAGATTGGCTTTCTAGCAGCAGCGGCTAATTTTGCCTTGGACAATAACATCACACGTTTAGCAAAGGACCATGAGAGCGCCAAAGCAATTGCAGTTGCCTGTGCTGAGATCTCCCCTGACTTTATTGATGCTGCCGGAATTCAAACAAATATCGTTGCACTCGATTTATCAGCAGTTAATATCTCGGCTTCTGAGTTAAACGCCGCACTTGCGGGCGAAGGAATTCTCGCTAGCGCGCTCGGTCCAAACTTTTTGAGACTTGTTACACATTTAGATATTAGCGATTTAGATATGGCAAAAGTTTTAGATGTACTACCAAAATTACTTAAGCGCGCCCTCGTGGCGAAGTAGCCACTCTTTAACCTCTAGGCCATAACCATAATTTCCAAGCGCTCCGCCAGTTTTGATTACTCGATGACACGGAACTATTGGTGCAATTAAATTACGTGCACACGCAGTTCCTGCGGCGCGAACCGCATTTGCCGATCCTGCTCGTTCGGCTAAATCTGCATATGACCAAGTTTTGCCGGCAGGAATTTTGCGCATCGCCTTCCAGGCATCTTGCGAGAAATCTGCTCCAGGTTGCCGAACTTTTATCCCGCCGAGCGCGGCCAAATCACCAGAGAAATAATCTGATACTAAGTCGCTAATAATTGGAATTTTCTTCATGCTCTTTACTTCGCGCGAAGAATCATCAGGATCCATACGCTCAAATAGATCTTTGAAGTTTCTAAATCCAGCTGCGAGCAAGATATGTTCATCACTCACAAGAAAAAGTTCGCCGATAGGCGTCTTATGAACCGCTTGGAAAAGCATCAGACAACAATATTGCCGAATTAGTGATCGCGTAACATTTCTGCAACTAAAAATGCGAGCTCAAGAGATTGAGTGTGGTTTAAGCGCGGGTCGCAGGCGCTTTCATAGCGTGTGGCCAGGTCAGATTCAAGAATCTGCTCGCCGCCGCCTACGCACTCGGTGACATCGTCGCCTGTGAGTTCAATGTGGATACCACCTGGATGAGTTCCGAGTGCTTTGTGAACTTCAAAGAAGCCGCGTACTTCATCTAGAACATCATCAAATTTACGAGTCTTATAGCCACTTGGCGCTTCATAAGTGTTTCCGTGCATTGGATCGCAGACCCAGAGAACTTTTGCTCCGGAGTCAGTAATAGCCTTTACAAGTGTTGGAAGCTTCTCGCGTATCTGAGTTGCACCCATACGGGTAATAAAAGTTAGTCGACCTGGCTCGTTACTTGGATTTAGCTTTGCAATCATTGCAAGCGCATCTTCAACTGTGCTCTTTGGTCCAAGTTTGATACCAATTGGATTTTGAATCTTTGAAGCGAAATCCATATGTGCGCCATCTAGTTGTCTTGTGCGCTCACCGATCCATACAAAGTGTGCAGAGACATCGTATGGCAGATCTGTTCTGGAATCGATGCGGGTTAACGCTTTTTCATATTCCAAAATAAGCGCTTCATGTGATGAGTAAAAATCAACAGTCTTGAATGCATCTGGATCTACTCCAGCTGATGTCATGAAATCTAATGAACGACCAATTTCATTTGCCATCTGTTCATAGCGTGCACCAAAGCGTGGATCTTTAGCGAAGCCCTTATTCCATTCATGAACTCGGCGGATATCTGCAAAACCACCTTGGGTAAATGCGCGCACTAAATTGAGAGTCGAAGAGGATGTGTTGTAAACCTGGACTAAGCGATCGGGGTTTGGCGTACGAGCCTCGAGAGTAAATGCCAGATCATTAACCGCATCGCCACGGTAGGCCGGAAGAGTTACATCGCCACGAGTTTCAGTATCACTGCTTCTTGGCTTTGCGAATTGGCCAGCCATGCGACCAACTTTGATTACAGGAAGGCTCGCAAAATATTGAAGTACTGCCGCCATCTGAAGAATTGTTTTAATTCGGTTACGAATTGAATCAGCTGTTGCTGCTTCGAAGGTTTCTGCGCAATCTCCACCTTGTAGCCAGAATGCTTTCCCTTCTTGGGCAATTGCAATGCGCTCTTTAAGACTGTCGCATTCGCCAGCAAAAACAAGTGGTGGCATCTTGCGCAGAGTTTCAACGGCCTTTGTTACTTGCGGACCTGTTGCGCCACCAGGCCATTGTGGTTGTTGGGCTGCCACAAGGCCGGGCGTAAAGAGCGAATCAATATTCATCATGTCCTTTATTTTAGGGAAGTAGTTGAAGTTGGCGCAGTTAATTAACCGAAGAAGACTTCTGCTTCAGCGTATAGATCAGGTGAAACTAACTTCAATTGTGTTGTGGCTGAGGCCAATGGAACACGCTCAATCTTGGTTCCGTGTAGCGCAACCATCTTTCCGAAGTCACCCTCGTGAATCGCAGTGATTGCATGCAAACCGAATCTAGTTGCTAGAACTCGATCGAATGCAGTTGGGCTTCCACCACGTTGGATGTGGCCAAGGACAGATGTGCGTGCTTCCTTGCCGGTCTTCTCTTCAATTTGGCCAGCAAGCCATTCACCAATGCCAGATAGTTTTACGTGACCGAATGAATCAAGAGTCTGATCCTTAACAATCATGTCACCATCTTGTGGAATTGCACCTTCGGCAATAACGATGATCGGAGCGTATGAAGATTCGAAACGAGAATTTACCCATTCGCAGACCTTGTCTACCGAGAATTTAACTTCTGGAATCAAGATACAAGATGCGCCGCCCGCAATACCTGCGTGAAGTGCGATCCAACCAGCATGTCGTCCCATAACTTCAACAATTAGCGCACGGTGATGAGATTCTGCAGTTGTGTGAAGGCGATCAATCGCTTCAACCGCAATATTTACTGATGTATCGAAACCAAATGTGTAATCAGTATTATTTAGATCGTTATCAATTGTCTTTGGAACTCCAACAACTTTAACGCCAAGTGAATCTAACTTAGTGGCAACTCCAAGTGTGTCTTCGCCACCGATTGCAACAAGAGCATCGATATTCATTTTGGCAAGATTCTCTTTAATACGCTCTACGCCATTTTCAATCTTAAATGGATTTGTGCGAGATGAACCAAGAATTGTTCCGCCGCGAGGCAAGATGCCGCGTGTTGTTGTTAGATCCAAAGGCATTGTTAAACCTTCAAGTGGACCTTTCCAACCATCGCGAAAACCAACGAACTCATAGCCATACTCTTTTACGCCCTTGCGAACTACCGCACGGATAACAGCATTTAATCCTGGGCAATCTCCGCCACCTGTTAGGACACCAATACGCATCTTTACTCCTGATTTTTAGTTGAATAACGCTAGAAAACACTTTTTGGGTGGTCGACTTTGACTGGGAAAGTCTACCCTCCGAGCAGAGGTGGTTAAATCATCCCCTAAAGTCTGGAGCAGATATGAACGCGAAATCGCTATTAGTTGCGGGTATCGATACCTCAACTCAGTCGGTGAAGGTTGTAATTCGCGATGCCCAGATCGGCCAAGTTATTCGCGAGGGCCGCGCCCCACATCCAGATGGAAGTGAAGTTGATCCAGCTAAATGGTGGAGTGCAACACAAGATGCAATCAAGATGGCCGGTGGATTGGAAGATGTCTCAGCGATTGCAGTTGCAGGACAACAGCATGGAATGGTTGCTCTCGATAAATCTGGAGAAGTAATTAGGCCAGCGCTGCTTTGGAATGACACTAGATCTGCTGATGAAGCGAAGGAATTAAATGCCGAAATGGGTGGTGGCGCCGAGATTGCAAAAGCTGTCGGATCGGCCTTAGTTGCATCATTTACTGCGAGCAAAGTTCGTTGGCTTGCCAAGCACGAACCGCAAAATGCCGCACGCGTTGCAGCAATAGCTCTTCCCCATGACTGGATATCTTGGAAAATTTCTGGCAGTGAATCCATCTCTGATCTATTTACTGATCGCGGAGATGCAAGTGGAACCGGATATTTTGACAGCGTTAACAATAAATATCGCGAAGACATTTTTGAAAAAGCTATTGGAAGTAAGCAAGAGATAACTTTTCCAAGAATAGTTGAACCGAAAGTTTTTGCGATGAAAACTAAGTCAGGAATTCCAATCGCAGCTGGTACTGGCGATAATGCCGCAGCAGCAATTGGCGTTGGAGCCCAACCTGGAGATGTTGTTGTATCACTTGGCACAAGTGGCACCGCATTTGCAGTTTCAGCTACGCCAACACATGATGCAAGCGGTGAAGTAGCTGGCTTTGCAGATGGAACAGGATATTTCTTGCCGCTAGTTTGCACGCTAAATGCGGCACGCATTCTTGATGCTGCAACTCGAATTCTTGGAGTAACTCATGACGAACTTGGCCAACTTGCACTTAAAGCCGAACCAGGTGCAAATGGTTTAACCCTTCTCCCCTATTTTGAAGGTGAACGAACTCCTAATCGACCAGATGCAACCGGTGTCTTCTCTGGAATGAATCTAGGAAATTCAAATCGTGAAAATTTTGCTCGTTCAATGATCGAAGGAATGCTCTGCGGAATGGCCGATGCCGTTAACTCGCTCGAGACCTTAGGGGTAGAAGTTAAGAGAATCTTGTTAGTTGGTGGCGCAGCAAAGAATCCCGCGGTTGGAAAAATTGCATCTGCAATCTTCGGTCGTGAAGTTTTACTCCCACCACCAGGTGAATATGTTGCAATTGGCGCCGCAAAACTTGCAGCTTGGGCTCTCCTAGGAACTGATCGACCACCACAATGGGATCTAGGTAAAGTTGAAAGTATTAAAGAGGCGCCAACACCAGAAGTTTTAGTTAAGTATCGAAAACTTCGAGATCAAACACAGGGTTGGTAAAAGTGGGGCTAAAACCTGAGTTAGTTGAATTTCTACAAATGCGCGCACAGAGTGGGCTTCCAGAAGTTTGGCAGGCACCAGTCGCAACAATCCGCAAGAACTTAGAGGATCGCGCAATGGCTTCTGGTGAACCAGAGAAAATTTACGAGGTAGTCCATCGCTATATTCCAGGTCCAACTTCGGATTTACCGATTCGAATTTATCGGCCGGCAAAAGGTGCGATCTTGCCGGCTCTAGTTTTCTTTCATGGCGGCGGATGGGTTTTAAACAATTTAGATAGCTATGAACAAGCGATGCGGTCGCTAGCTAACAAAGGAGCGTTTGTCGTCATCGCCGTTAATTATCAGAAAGCCCCAGAACAACCCTTCCCTGTTCCATTCGATGATTGTTATGCAACTCTTCTCTGGGTTGCACAAAATGCAGCAAAGTTAGGGATTGATGCAACTCAAATCGGTGTAGGTGGCGATAGCGCAGGAGGAAATCTTGCAGCTGGTGTTGCACTAAAAGCCCGCGACACCCAAGATTTGGATCTAGCTTTTCAGTTGCTGATTTATCCATGCAATGACAGCGAAATGAATTATGACTCTGCCTATAACAACGGCGTTGGGTATGGTCTAAGCACGCAAGCTATGAAATGGTTCTGGGAGCAATATTTATCAAAGAAATCTGATGCCAAAAATCCATATGCGGTTCCGGCTTCTGCAAAAGATTTTTCCAATCTAGCGCCAGCGATAGTGACAACCGCAGAATTTGATCCACTATTAGATGATGGTTACGTATATGCCGAGCTTCTACGTAAATCAGGAGTTCAAACAATTTATCGGGAATACGAAGGTGTAATCCATGGATATTTCACATTGGCTGGCATCACTCCCGAGGCTGATGTTTTGCATCAATACGTTGCAGATGAAATAAACGCGCTACTTAAGCGCTAATTTTGAAATACCAAGTAATTAGTAGAAACTAACCCAATGTCTAGACGTAACTGGTTTCTCTTCTTCTTCATTGGATTTATCTGGGGAATTCCATATCT
>WLJZ01000047.1 GCA_009701525.1 Actinomycetota bacterium | reverse complement strand
TTAATTGGTGAATTTATTGATGATCTTTCTAATTGGTATGTCCGCAGATCTCGCCGTAAATTCTGGGATGGCGATAGCGCCGCGCTAAATACGCTTTACCACTGTCTAAAAGAGTTGACTCTAGTCATGGCGCCAATGGTTCCTTTCATAACTGAACATGTCTGGCAAGAGATGATTAGAAATTTGGAGCCAAATGAATTTGAATCTGTTCATCTTGCCAACTTCCCGGTTAGCGTCGCCGCTGCAATTGATGAGAAACTTTCAAAGTCAGTTCGACTATCTCGCCGTTTAGTTGAGTTAGGAAGAGCTGCCAGAGCCGAGTCAAAGGTGAAGATTAGACAACCGCTAGCACGCGCATTAGTTGCCGCATCTGGTTGGAATGAAATGGATAGCGAAATTCGCTCGCATATTTCTGATGAATTAAATGTCATCAACTTAGATGAAATTGCATCTGCTGGCGCCGATTTAGTAAGTATCTCGGTGAAAGCAAACTTTAGAACCATCGGAGCTAAATTCGGTGGCGATGTTCAGGCCATTGCAAAGAGCATCAATGACTTGGATCATGGAGTTCTAGTTAAGAAGCTACGTGAATCGGGAATTTTCGAAATTGAATTCGGTAGTAGTTCAAAGGCAACTATCGATTTGGATGACTTAGTAATAACTGAAACTCCTAAAGCTGGCTGGTCGGTATCGAGCCACAACGGCGAGAGCGTGGCTCTTGATCTAGCCCTTACTCCTGAATTAATTGAGGCCGGCCTTGTCCGCGAAGTAATTCGAGCCATTCAGGAAGAGCGCAAGCAATCTGGCTTTGATATCAGCGATCGCATCTTTGTTAAATGGGGCGCATCCAAGGAAGTTTCTGCAGCCATTATTAAGAATCTTGAACTAATTGGTGAAGAGGTTCTAGCAACAAAATTTGAGAATGTGCCCGGTGCAAGTGATGAATCAAATGAGATGGGACTCTGGCTGGAGCTAGCTAAGAATAATTAAAGGCTGGCAGCTATTGATGAGATAACACTTGAAAGCAGCTGTGCACCGAAGAAAATTACTATGAAGGAAAGATCGAGTGCTACTGGACCGAGTCTTAGTGGTGGCACAAAACGACGAACAAAATTCACTGGTGGATCTGTAATCGCATAGATAAATTCTGCAATGGCTAGAAGTATTCCGCGCGGCCGCCAGTTGCTAGCAAAGATTCGAGCGTAATCAAGAATTAAACGACCAACAAGCGCCAGAACAAAGATGTTTAGCGCAGTGTGTAATAAGTCAAATATTAGACTCAATTAAACTCAGCTCTGGTTGAAGAAACTTGCTTGCGCAGCAGCAGTCTTATCTTCGTTGCTAACTTTTACATTTGGTGGTGTTAGCAAGAAAACTTTAGAAGTAACTCTCTCGATACTTCCGTAATGACCGAAAACTAAACCTGAAGCGAAATCAATCATGCGCTTGCGCTCTGACTCTTCCATATCACTTAGATTCATAATTACAGGTTGCCCTAAACGATAGTGCTCACCGATACCGCGAACATCGCTATACATTCTTGGATGAAGAGTGACAATGCGATCAACAACTGCGCTCTCTTGGGCCACAGGCGCTGGCGTTACTGCGCGAGTTGGACGAAGGTATGAAGGTGCAGGAGTTTCAACAACTGGTGCCGAACGAAGTGGACGAGAGAAACGAGGTTCACTTGCCGCAACTTCATTTGAAGTTAGGTTGCCCTCTTCATCATCAACTAGTCCAAGGAAGTTCGCTGCTTTTCTAAATGCATTAGCCATGGGATAAGCCTAAGTTAGGGACTAGCGAACTCCGAGTATTTGGCTACCTATGCGAATGTGTGTCGCGCCATGGGCAATAGCCGCCTCAAAATCATTACTCATACCCGCAGAAATGGCGGCCATTTCGGGGTGGGTTGTAAGTAGCTTTTTTGAGATTTCATTAAGCCTTTTAAATGCTAACTCAGGTTCTTGGCCCAGGGGCGCAACCGCCATGAGTCCAAGAATATTGAGATTCGAAAGTGAGTTAATTGAATCAACTAAGTTAGCCAAGTTAGCCAAGTTCTCAGGTGCAACTCCCCCTCGATTCTCACTTTGATCTAGTCCAACTTGAATGAAAATATCTTTTTTTGATGTAAGTGAATTCAATTTTTCAGCATGGGAAAGTTGATCAATTGAGTGGATTACATCAGACCAAGTGGCAATTGATTTCAATTTATTGCTCTGAATTTGCCCCTGAAAATGCCAAATTGCATCATCTGGAAGCAACGGCGCCTTGAGACTCGCCTCTTGATCACGATTTTCCCCAAAGTTTCTAAGCCCCAACTCGTAGAGAATCTCTACATCACTGGCTGGGAAAGTTTTAGTTACGGCAATTAGCGTGATTTCCTCGACACTTCTTCTAGCTAAATCGCAAGCTCGCTGGATTCGCTGCAAAACTTCCTGGAGAGCGCCGGATATTTCTGCTTTACGAGTACTCATAAAACAATTACTCCTGCGCTACGCCCGGTCTGACCATCTCTGCGATACGAAAAATAATTTGTATCATGAGCAGTGCAAATATCTACACTGGTTGTCTCAACGCCCAATGATTGCAATTGTGATTTAGCAGCCGCAACCAGATCAAGGCAATGTTGTTCAGGTGAAGTTGCAAGTTCAGCACTCTGGGACAGCGCGTTCTCATACATTTGAAGATCAACTTCATAGCAATCTCGGCAAATTGCTGGCCCAATCTTCGCCTTGAGCTCTCTAGCTCCCAAATTGCGCATCGCTAAAACTGTATTGGAAATAATGCCATTCAAAATTCCTTTGCGTCCTGCATGAACAGCGCCAACAACCGAACCGCCTGAGATCAAGATTGGAAGACAATCTGCAACAAGAACTACAAGTGGCAGACCAACCACCTTTGTAATAATCGCATCAGCCGTAACTAACTTTCTGCTCTCGGCTGTAATTTCTACAACGCTATCGCCATGCACCTGATCCATAAATACCGGCGCGCTTTGGCTAACTAGCTTTCCAAGGATTTCACGATTTTGAGAGACATCAGCAGGGTTATCACCAACATGGTCACCTAAATTTAGCGAGGAGAATTCATCGGTCGATACCCCGCCAGTTCGCGCAGTAAATAAGAGTTGCGCCATTGCCTTAATTAAGTTTGCGGGTTACTTCATGAAATCTGGAATATCAATGTCATCTTCAGTTACTAGATCTTCAAAGGTGATTCGCTTGCGAGGTGAATTCGCTGTTGAGATCGAAACTGTAGGAACATCAAGTGCGACAGCAAGTGGATCATTTGCAGCAATTGGATCTGCATTGCCAGATAGCGCGGCAGCATCAATAACTGGAACCGAAACCTTCTTTGGAACTCCACCTTCAAAGCCTGCTGCGATAACGGTTACACGAACCTCATCACCAAGAGCATCATCTATAACTGTTCCGAAAATAATGTTTGCATCTGGATGCGCCGATTGCGCTACAAGCTCAGCCGCTTCGCTTAATTCGAATAATCCGATATCGGAACCACCTGCAATTGAGAGCAGAACACCATGCGCCCCATCAATTGATGCTTCAAGCAACGGACTTGAAATCGCAAGTTCTGCTGCGCGAGTAGCGCGTGCTTCACCGCGTGCTGAACCAATTCCCATAAGTGCAGAACCAGCGCCAGACATAACGCTCTTTACATCGGCAAAGTCCAAGTTAATAAGACCTGGAGTTGTAATCAAATCAGTTATTCCTTGAACACCAGAGAGAAGAACTTGATCAGCACTTCTAAATGCTTCTAGTTGACTAATCGAACGATCAGAAATTGCTAGCAAGCGATCATTTGGAATAACAATAAGAGTGTCAACTTCTTCGCGTAGAAGTGCGATGCCTTCATCTGCTTGCGCAGTGCGGCGCTTTCCTTCAAATGTAAATGGTTTAGTTACAACACCGACAGTTAGCGCTCCTAAATCTTTAGCAATCTTCGCAATGATTGGTGCGCCACCAGTACCAGTACCGCCACCTTCACCTGCAGTTACAAAAACCATATCCGCGCCACGTAACATCTCTTCAATTTCTTCAGTGTGATCAAGTGCAGCTTGCTTTCCAATTTCAGGTGCTGCGCCAGCGCCAAGACCTCTTGTTAATTTTCTACCAATATCTAATTTCACATGAGCATCACTCATAATTAATTGTTGCGAGTCGGTATTGATTGCAATGAACTCAACACCTTTGAGTCCTGCTTCAATCATTCGATTGATTGCATTAACACCGCCGCCACCAACGCCAACAACTTTGATGACCGCTAAATAATTCTGTGGTGTAGCCACAATCTGCCTCTTCCCTAACCCTAAATCTCTACTTGAGATTTACGTGATGCCTTATTGAATGGTAAAACTATGCGGGTTCACACTTTCAATCAACGACCGACACGAATTAAAAAACTTTAATTTTTAGCGCAATTTATAAAGTGAATTTGCTACCGAACTATTGGTGAATTGGCGATACTTAAATCAACTTCACTTATTTTCTTATTCTCTGGAAGTGCCAGTAAAGCCACTAATACTCTGCTTTTAACCGCGAGATCAGCAACGCTATTTCCAGCGCCCCAATTTATGAGAACACTTCTTCCATTGTGTTTACTCACCATTTTTACTTCGTTTTCCGCCGATATTTCTAGCCCCTTTAGCGAGGCAATTAATTGTGGCGAGAGCTCCGAGACAAATTGTGCAATTACCCGACGTTCACTGCGGGTCTTCTGGCCCAAATTAATCTCGGCTAAGCCACTGAATTTTTTTGGAGAAGAAAATTCGATGCCATTGCTAGACAGGTATCTCGGGCCGTTAGTATTAGAACTCTCCTGAAATACTGCAACCGGTATGCGTTCGGTGATCTGCAAACTCACCTGACCACTCAACCAATTACGCGAGATCTTCGCACTGGAAATCCATTCCAAGTCCTCAATTAAATTCGATTCACTCCTTGGATTGATGCGCGCCAGAGGCTCGCCCATTATTATATTTGATCCGCCCGTCATCAGTTGTGCTGTTACAAGTTCTCTCTCTTGGGTTCCGCTAATAATAATCGAATCAACGGCAATTAAATTTGACCAACCAAGTCCATATGTAAGCAATGCTACGAAGCTAATAACTAGAGTTGTTCGCAATAATCTTTTAGTTCTAATTTGCAATTTTTTCCTCTAGCGTCTGCAAAATAAGCGGCACAAGTAAATTCACATCGCCTGCCCCGAGAGTGATAATTACATCTCCAGGTTTTGCAAGCGCCACAGCTTCGGCTACAACTTCAATCATCGATGGCTCGAATTTAACTTTCGTACTCGCCATTTCGTTAGATATTAGAACCGAAGATACCCCTGGAATAGCAGCCTCACTTGCAGCATAAACTTCTAACAAGAATATGTGATCTGCTATATCTAGAACATCGGCAAATTCAGATACAAACATCGCTGTTCGTGAATACCTATGTGGTTGAAAAATTACGATAACGCGCCCATTGCCAGCAAATCTCTTTGCAGTTTCCAGAGTTACCCGAACTTCAGTTGGATGGTGCCCGTAGTCGTCTATAACGGTAACTTTGTTAACGCTCCCCTTGTTTTCAAAGCGTCGCTTAGCCCCGCTAAAACTCTCAAGTCCTTCGAGTAATTCAGCTACGGGTGCTCCGAGTTTCAAGCCAGCCGCTAAGGATGCAGTAGCGTTTTCAACATTATGTTCTCCGGGAATTGAAAGTGAGAGCTCGCCAAGTACTTTCCCAAGCTTTGTAATCCGGGCATGGGCCGAACTTGCCTGCAGCGAAATATGCGAGATAGAAAAGTCGGCGCTCTTGCCATAGGTAATTATTTCGATATCGGTCCGTGAATTCTTTGCCAACAAATCAACGACACCTGGACTATCAACTCCTGCGATTAGAAAACCACCGGGCTGTATTGAAGCGAGAAAATCGGCAAAAATCTTATTAACAGATTCTAAATCTGGGAAGTGATCAACGTGATCCAACTCAATATTTGTAATGATTGCGCCAAATGGTTTATAGGCAAGAAAGGAACCATCTGATTCATCTGCTTCTGCAATAAATATTTCGCCAGATCCTAGGTGTGCATTTGTTCCGCCACGATTAATCATTCCGCCAATCGCAAAGGATGGATCCAAACCGGCATGTTGAAGGGCGACTGTAAGCATCGATGTAGTGGTAGTTTTTCCATGCGTGCCCGCAATTGCAATCGATTTAGATTCTGACATGAGTAGAGCAAGAGCCTGGGCTCGGGTAAGTATTTCTAAACCCTTATCAACTGCGGCTAAGACTTCAGGATTGTTCTTATCGATTGCACTTGAAACTACTAAGACATCACTTGAACCAAGATTCTCGGCGCTGTGACCGACAAATACATTAGCTCCTAAAGTTTGCAGGCCTGTCAATACTGAGGACTCCTTTGCATCAGAGCCAGAGACGTTTACTCCCCGCGCCAACATGATGCGGGCGATGCCACTCATTCCTGCGCCGCCGAGTCCAATGAAGTGGACTTTCTTATTTGCTAATTCCGCAAGATTCATCATGCGCTCTTCCCTAGAGATTGCAAAATGATTTCACCAATCGACTGGGCAGCTGGCTTTTGCGTACTTGGTGCACGCATAGCGTTCCACTCTTCTGCCTTTGAAATCAGCTGATCAATATTTGAAATCAACCATTCTGAAGTAAATTCTGAATTAC
>WLJZ01000046.1 GCA_009701525.1 Actinomycetota bacterium | reverse complement strand
CAACTTCAATCTTAGATACGAAGTTCTCGTAGCCTGCGAAAATAACAATAAGAATTAGATTTGCCAGAAGCGTTAGATCCAGAAGGCCAAGAAGGCCAAGAACCATATCGTCGGTCGATGTCGAAGTTACATTGCTTGCAAAGCCCCAGAATTTCTGGAAGAACTTAATTAATAAGATGACTAGCGCAAAAGTTAAACCAAGATAAAACGGTGCCAACAACCAGCGGCTGCCGAACATAACTCGTTCTAGTAAATGCTCGAAGAAACCGCGACCGTGACGTTTTTCATCCATTTTCAAAGGGTAACAAAATAGCCTTTGCCTTATTCTTTACAGGTGCCCGCGTTTCATAAATTTTTTCTGACCAAACCCCTTGCAGATGCCTTTCGCAAGAATGTTTCGGGCTCTAAAGATGGCTTGCCAGATTGGGCGCGAGATATTGCTTTGGGCAACGACGCTGGTCTCTTTAAAGCCGATGGTGCGGTCTGGAAAGTTCACGGAAACCTTGGAACTTTAGTAGGTGGCGTCCGGGCGCTTCTTCTTCAAGCTGCTCATCCAGCTCCACTTGCGGGTGTCGCCCAACATTCCAGATATGAATCCGATCCCATGGGTCGACTAGCTGGAACAACTAGGTGGCTAACAATTACAACTTTTGGATCCACTGAAATTATCGAACGTGAAGCAAAGCGAGTAAATGCCATGCACTCTAAAGTCGCTGGCGATTACACCGATAAATCCGGAGTTCATACAAATTATCGCGCTCAGGATTCTAGGTTCTTGTTATGGGTGCACTGTGCTTTCACAGATTCATTTATAAAATCCCATCTAGCGCTTGGGTACGCCCTTGCAGAAGGCGGCGATGAATATGTCAGCGATTGGGCGAAGAGTGCGATTCCTCTTGGACTTAGCGATGCCCCAAAATCTATGGCTGAACTTGAAGCAACGCTAAATGATTTTCGAAAGAACGATTTAGCAAGAAGTGCGAAGACAGAAGAAGTAGTGCGTTTTATTTTGAAGCCACCTTTTGGGAAGACTGGCTTACTTTTTTATCGCATCATTGCAAATGCCGCTATTGCAACTCTTGATTCAAATGAATTAGAGATATTAGGGCTCAAACCAAAGTCCACGGTTTGGCTAAAGATTGCTAGGGGAGCCCTAAATGTTTTTAGCGCAATCCTTGGCCCCGAATCTCCGAGCCAGAATTTAGCTCGCCAGCGTATCGCTCGTATTAGTTGAAACTTCAACTAAATCTGTTATAGGCTTTAGGTATGACTTTGAAGCAGCCAGCCCTTTACATCGGACATGGCGCACCGCTGTTATTGGATGATCCAATCTGGTCTGGCGAGTTAGAAAATTGGGCCAATCGCTTAGAAAAACCGAAAGCCATTTTGATCGTAAGTGCGCATTGGGAATCAGCACCGCTCGCACTCTCTTCCATTGAGGATGGAACGCCACTTATTTATGACTTTGGGGGCTTTGATCCAAAGTTTTATAACCTGCAATACCGCGCACCAGGAGCACCTGAACTAGCGGTACGCATTAAATCTATATTGGGAGAATCGCAAACTCATCAATCAAAGCGCGGCCTTGATCATGGCGCCTATGTTCCGCTTTTGAAGATGTTTCCAGAGGCCGATATTCCGGTATTGCAAGTGTCTATCCCAACCTTTGCCCCAGAGAAATTATTTGAACTTGGTAAGAAGTTGGCGCCACTTCGAGATGAAGGTGTTTTAATTATTGGCTCTGGATTTTTAACTCATGGCCTGCCATATTTAAAAGAATTTCGAATTGAAGCCACCCCGCCAACATGGAGCGTTGAGTTTGATCTTTGGGCAAAAGAAGTCTTAGAACGTGGGGCAGTGGATGAGCTAATGAATTACAAAGCGCTCGCACCTGGTCTGCCATATGCCCACCCAACTGTTGAGCATTTTGCACCAATTTTCTTAACCCTTGGTGCGGCATCAGATACCCAAGCACCTATCAAATCTGAAATCGATGGATATTGGATGGGACTTTCGAAACGATCTTTTCAAGTCGCTTAATAGTTAATAATTAAATCCAGATACCAAGGCAGATTTCCCTTAGCCTTAATTAATTTGCAATCAAAGTGTTTTTCAGCAATCGCCAATAACTCCGCTGGCGACTTTGGGGTCTTTCCAGACTTCAAAAGTACTCGGGTTAGCTCGCCCCGATATTTCTTTGATAGGTGGGTGATTACTGAAATCTTGCCCTTCTCTTTTTTAAATACTCGTACCGCAACAGTTATGTCAGTAGGAGCTTGCCAGACTCCGGCATAAGTTGAAGACCGGCAATCAATAATTAAATCTGCCGCTAGATTATCTAGGGCTGGCTTTAAGGCCGCTTTCCAATCACTGCTTTTTATCTTCGCCTTGTAATTTGGAATCAAATCACTTGGCCTTAGAACTCCAAATATCGCTGAAACTATTAGCAGTGATTTCTCGCCCCGTGCCTTTGCAGTAGCGCTCAAAGAATTCCAATCCAGGGCTTGGTAGAGCACTCCGCTGTAGACATCGATTGCCTTTGCGCAAGGAGATGTGGCCAATGACTTTGAGACCAACCGGCTTCGAACTTCTAGAAGTTGATCTGCAAATGCCAACTTTGAGAGATTTAATTGTGCTTTGCCCGCTGGCTGATTCTTGCCCTCGCTGGGCGGCAGCAGGATCAACATTTACTTACTTGATTTTGAGTAGAAGCGACCAAGAAAGTCAGTTTTAAACTCTAGGAAATCCCCATTGTTTATCTCAGTTCGCATCCGCTCGACCAGGCGCACAATGAAGCGTTCATTGTGAATTGTGGCAAGGGTGGCACCAATCATCTCCTTGCTACGAAAGAGGTGGTTTAAATATGCGGCGGTGTAATTGGCGCAGGTATAACAGTCACAACTTTCATCGATTGGATTGAAGTCGCGATTGAATTTAGCGTTGGTGATATTTACCCGGCCCGAATTGGTAAAGACGGCGCTAGTGCGAGCTTGGCGAGATGGTGCAACACAGTCGAAAGTATCTGCGCCATTTTCAACACCGACAAATAGATCATCGGGTTCACCTATACCCAGTAAGTGGCGGGGTTTTTCGCGCGGTAGTTCATCGGTCATCCAGCCAACTATTGTTCCAAGGTTTGCTTTATCGAGTGCGCCACCAAGACCGAAGCCATCAAAGGTAATTCCATCTTCATCTAGTGCGCCCAAATCTTTTGCAGCTTTACGTCGTAGGTCTTCATATTGGGCGCCTTGTAAAACTCCCCAAAGTGCTTGATATGGCTTACCTGCACGTTCGCGAGTTAGGCGGCCGTGTTCAGCTAAACAGCGCTTGGCCCAGAGCCTGGTGCGTTCGAGGGACTTCTCTTGATACTTGCGAGTGTTGTGAAGCGTTGTGCACTCATCGAAGGCAAAAATAATATCTGCCCCAAGTTGGTGTTGAACTTGCATAGAAACTTCTGGGGTGAATCTATGCATCGATCCATCAAGGTGAGATTTGAAAGTAACACCATCATTATCAACATGGGCTAGACGCTCCTTCTGATCAGCGATAACTTCATCGGATCTGAAAGTGTCTTCATCCATTGCGATTACTTTTTTAAAACCAACGCCAAGAGAGAGAACCTGGAAGCCACCGCTGTCGGTAAATGTTGGCCCGGACCAGTTCATAAACTTTCCGACCCCACCTGCTTCATCAACAATCTCTGGGCCGGGCTGTAAGTAGAGGTGGTAGGCATTTGCAAGAAGTGCTTGGGCGCCAAGATCTGACATCGATTCTGGAAGAACAGACTTCACTGTTGCTTTGGTGCCGACCGGAATAAATGCTGGGGTTTTAATCTCACCGTGAGGGGTAGTTATGACACCGGTTCGGCCATTTAAATTTGAATCGCCAATCTCATTCTCGACTTTAAATTTAAATTGGCTCATATCCGTATTATCTACCTTTAATTTCGTAATCAAACTTAGAGATGTAGGTTTGGCATAAAAACGGCTTAAATCCACCTTTTAAGGCGAATAATCCCCATTTCTGGGCTACCAAATTCGAACGCGCTCGCTTTCGGGCAGATATAGCGCATCGCTTTCGCTTACACCGAATGCTTCATAGAACTCAGTTAAATTTCGAACCACCTGATTGCATCTAAATTCATCTGGTGAATGCGGGTCGGTAGCAACTCGGCGCCGGACTTCTTCGGCGCGCATTTTCTGGCGCCAACATTGGGCCCAACCCATGAATAATCTTTGATATCCAGTTAGGCCATCGATTACCGGGGGAGTTTTGCCTTCGAGGGAGAGTTGGTAGGCCTTGTAAGCAATAGTTAGGCCACCTAAGTCGCCGATATTTTCACCGATAGTTAGTGCGCCGTTGACATGAACATCTTGGGCTTCCAGTGGTCGTAGCTCCTCATACTGGGCGATTAATTTATTTGCTCGCTTCTCAAATTCTTCACGATCCAAATCGGTCCACCAGTTATTTAGATTGCCATCGCCATCATATTTGGAACCTTGGTCATCAAAGCCGTGTCCGATTTCATGGCCAATGACTGCGCCGATTCCACCATAGTTTGCGGCGTCATCAGCATCGATATCAAAGAAAGGTGGCTGCAGAATTGCGGCCGGGAAAACAATCTCATTCATGCCCGGCATGTAATAGGCATTAACTGTTTGAGGAGTCATCAACCATTCGGTGCGATCTACTGGGGCACCAATTTTTGCGAACTCGTAATCTTGATTGAATTTGGTAACTCGGGCCAGGTTTCCTATTAAGTCATCTCGAGTAATTTCAAGGGCCGAATAATCGCGCCACTTATCGGGGTATCCAATTTTTGGCGTGAACTTATCCAATTTCTCAAAGGCCTTTGATTTGGTCTCAGGAGTCATCCAAGTTAGCGCGGCAATATCAATTCGATAGGCCTCTATTAGGTTTGCGACAAGTTCGACCATTCGAGTTTTTGCAGCTGGCGGAAAATGCTTTTCAACATAAATCTGGCCAACTGCTTCACCGAGTGAGCCCTCGACTAGGCCAACGCCGCGCTTCCATCTAGCTTTGAGTTCTGGAGTGCCAGATAGTTTGGTGCCGTAGAAAGCAAAGTTTTCAGCTACAAACTCAACGCTTAAATAAGAGGCAGTTCCCGAAAGCAAATGCCAGGCCAGCCAAGCAGACCAAGCTTCGGCGCTAAAGTTTTTAAGAATCTCACCAAGGCCTGTGAAAAATGAGGGTTGGCGAACAATTACATTTGCCATGACTTTCTCTGGCACCTTTGAAGTTGCTAGCCAAGTATCCCAATCAAAGCCAGGAGCGGCTGCCTTTAATTCTGCAAAGCTCATCTTGTTATAAGTAAGTAGGGCGTCGCGATCCTTTACCTGATCCCAATGCTTACTAGCTATTTCAGTCTCTAACTCTAAAATTGCTTCTGCCTTCAAAGCTGGTTCTGAAATTCTTGCCAGAGTAAACATCTTTGTTACATGTTCAACAAAGGCAGTTCTAATTTCAGCGAATTCATCTTCGCGGTAGTAAGCCTCATCCGGAAGACTTAAGCCAGATTGTCCGATGTAGGCAATGTTGGTATTTGAATCCATGTTGTCGGTGGTTATGTATTGATAGAAAATTCCACCAAGACCGCGACTTTCAAAATCTCCAAGGACGCTGTGAAAATCATTTACATCGGCGATGCTAAGTGCGAGTTTCAAATCTTTTTCAATCGGGGTAATTCCAAGGGCGTTGGCCTTTGCCTCATCCATGAAGGAGCCATATAGATCGCCAATCTTTTGAGCGACACTTCCCTTGGCACCGCCACTTGCCCCAAGGTCTTCAATAATTTCTCGGACCTGGCGCTCTGCATTTTGATAGAGCTCATAGAACGCACCATCGGATGACCGGTCGGCCGGAATTTCTGCGTTCTCGATCCAGGTACCACTTACATGTCGATACAAATCATCTTGTGGTCGAACACTCGGCTTTACATGTCTTAAATCGATTCCGCTTTTCATGGGCAGGAGCCTATTACACGGCAAAATAAGTAATTCAACTTTCAACTAATTAGCTTTTAACCTAAACTTCTCTCATGGCCGCCCAATCATCAGATAAGACCCCAAAGTGGTTGAATCCACGCGAGATGAAGGCTTGGCGTTCTTACATAATTGCCTCCCGTCGCTTACTTGAAGCCCTTGATTCTGACCTTGATGGCCATGATTTATCGATGGCGGATTATGAAGTTTTAGCCCAACTTTCAGATGCTCCTGATCGCAGAATGCGAATGAGCGAACTTGCCGAGATCGCAATGCTCTCTAAGAGTCGGCTATCTCACCGGATGAAGGTTATGGAGAAAGCTGGATGGGTTCGCCGCGAAGTTTGCCCGGAAGATAAACGCGGATCTTTTGCGGTCATGACTGAGAAGGGTTGGCGCGCAATTGTTAAGGCGGCCCCTGACCATGTAGCAAGTGTTAGAAATAGATTCGTAGATAATTTAACTGTTAAGGATCAAGAAGAGTTAGCTAAAATTTTTGATCGAGTTACAACAAAACTAAGAGATGAATTCTTAGACGATTTGTAAAATGAAAAAGCCCCGCGGTTTTCACCACGGGGCTTTTTCGAGTAAAACTACTTTGCAGCAGCCTTCTTGCGACGACGCTTCTTTGGAGCAGCTGCTGTAGCTGCTGCCTTCTTGCGACGCTTTGGAGCAGCCTTCTTAGCTGCTGCCTTTTTACGCTTCTTTGGAGCAGCCTTCTTAGCTGCTGCCTTCTTGCGACGCTTTGGAGCAGCCTTCTTAGCTGCTGCCTTCTTACGACGCTTTGGAGCAGCCTTCTTAGCTGCTGCCTTCTT
>WLJZ01000045.1 GCA_009701525.1 Actinomycetota bacterium | reverse complement strand
TCAAAACCTCTCACCTTACTTATCTCAAGAGAATGCGGATCCCCGGGCAACTTCTTCTAAATCTCTAGCCCGGAGCGTAACCATTGATTTTCAAGCAGTAAATCCCATAATCGCAGATGCGAATTGTGCGCCACTAACGGCAACAATCTTTCCGGGTGAAACGCTAATAATTATGGGCAAATCAGGATCTGGAAAATCTTCAATCATAAATTCACTGCTTGGTTTTATTCCATTCACAGGAAGAATTGAAATCAATGGCGAAGAGCTAACTCCTAAACATGATGAGCTTTTCTCAGTCTTACTTCAAGATGATTATTTATTTGCGACCTCTATCCGGGAAAATCTTAAAATTGGTAAACCAGATGCAACCGATCGCGATTTAGAACAGATTTTAGAGATTGTGGAATTAGCAGATTTAATTCACAAACTTCCCGAAGGTTTGGATACTCATGTTGGGCCACTCGGCTATAACTTTTCCGGCGGCGAAAAGCAACGCATGAAGTTAGCAAGGTTGCTCCTTCGAAATACTCCAGTATTTATTCTCGACGAACCATTTGAGTTTTTAGATGCAAACCAAGTTGCGAGAATTGCTAATAAAGTTTCGAGAGTATTGGCTAATAAGACCGTGATTATTGTGTCGCATTTGGAATTGAATATTCCCTCGAAGGTAATAACCCTCGTTCATTAAGTTAAATCTGGAGCCCCCCGTCAGGATTGAACTGACGACCTACGCATTACAAGTGCGTTGCTCTACCACTGAGCTAGGGAGGCCTGGTGCAGGGGTAATTATGACACGCAAAAAGCACTCCTTTGAACCTGTTATTTCCAGCGGCAAATTAAGAGTATCTTCGGGAAATGCGCCTTGGAGTCTTAGATGTTGGGTCTAATACCGTTCATCTCCAAGTGGTTGATACGCATCCCGGAGCCCGGCCCAACCCAACTTTTAATCATAAAGAAGAGCTTCGTCTTACTGAGTATTTAAATGGTGAAAACGAGATTTCTAAAGAAGGCGTCACAGCGCTTAGAAGTGCGATCAAGAATGCGATTGCACATTCAAAGAGCGTGAAAACTGAAGAGCTACTTCCATTCGCAACTTCAGCACTTCGTGAGGCAAGTAATGGACCGGAAATTATTGCAGCGATAAATAAGGATTATGAAATTGATCTTCAAGTTTTAACGGGTGAAGAGGAAGCGAAGCTAACTTTTCTGGCAGCAAGGCGATGGTTTGGCTGGTCAAGCGGTCGGTTATTAGTGATTGATATTGGTGGAGGCTCACTTGAAATTGCATCAGGAATTGATGAGTCGCCACAGGTTGCAGTTTCACTTCCATTAGGTGCATCAAGACTTACCAAGAATCACTTAGAGGGTGATCCTTTCTCTGCAAAGAGCGTTCGCAATTTACGAGATCATATTGAGAGTCAATTGGAGTCAGTACTTCCTACTTTAGTTAAGCATGAGGATTCAGATCGGGCGATTGCAACGAGCAAAACTCTGCGAACGCTGGCAAGACTTTGTGGTGATTGGTATGGCGGCAATGGAAAAATCATTACTTTAGATGCAATTAGAAAGATGTCTTCAAAACTTGCGGAAATGGATTCAGATGAGCGAACCAAACTTCCTGGAGTTTCAGCTAACCGAGCTCGACAAATTGTTGCTGGCGCTTTTGTAACAGAGAGTGTGATGCGGAATTTAGATTTAGATAAACTCGAAATTTGCCCTTGGGCTCTTCGTGAAGGAATAATTCTGAAATATATGGATTGGACCGAGCACTAAATTAGACAGTTGGTGCGGCAATTACATCGATTTGTAGGCACTTCTTCTTCCCTAAATAGATAACCCAAGCATCGCCTGGCTTCAACTTATTTTCTGGCAGATCTACATCGCTTTTCTTACATACCTTCTCCAGCATTCTAGGTAGAACTGGATTATGGCTACAAAGCATTATCGTAGTTGAACTTTTTCTCACCGCTTCTGCTAACTCTTTTGCATATTCCAGTGACTTATCTCTATTTTTCTCAAAGGTATATTCACTTAATTTGCTTGTGATTACTGGTTCAATTCCACGTGCTTTTGTCATTCCTAAGATAGTGTCATAACAGCGAACCGCATCTGAGGTATGAATCTGCGCAATATTAAATACTTGATAGATGGCATGCATGCGCTTTGCTTGTACTTGCCCAAGATTATCAAGCGGTCGATCTTCATCACCGCTCTGCCATTCACTTCTCGCTAGAGCTTTTGCGTGACGCAACATTATTAACTTATCTGCTTTATAAGGCGAGGCAATGAATTTTTCTAGTATTTCGCGATCCGAATTTCGAGATAATTTATTTTGAGCCGAATCTATTTCGTGCCACTCTAAAGAATCTGCTTCGTTATTCGCATGAAACACCGCTTCGTTATTCAAGGATTTAGCAGCCCAGTAAGTTACATGCTTAGGGCCATCTATAGATTCATATTCAACTTCGCCCAAATAAGGACCAAGTTCAACATCAAGCCCAGTCTCTTCCATAATTTCGCGATATGCACAAGAGATTAGTTCTTCGCCGGTATCGAGTTTTCCTTTCGGAAATGACCAATCGTCATATTTTGGTCTATGGATTAACGCTAACTCAATCTTTGAATCTCTATTTTCACGCCATACAACCCCGCCGGCAGCAAGAATCATTTGGTTCAACCCCTCGCTCGATACCAATTAATAACTTGCTGATGCAAGTCATCAAGCTCTACTCCTGCACCGTTCTTAGTGATTCGATCCCAATTTCCCTCTTTATTCATATGCCAGCTTGATGTTGTCGGCGCCAAGTAACTATCGAGGGCTCGAAGCAACATACGTTTATGATCGTTCTGATTTATTTTGACCATACTCTCAACTCTGCGATCAAGATTTCGGTGCATTAAATCTGCACTACCAATCCATAATTCATTCTCGCCATTATTGGAGAAATGGAAAATTCTAGAGTGCTCTAAGAATCGGCCTAAAATAGAAATTATCCGAATGTTCTCTGACAACCCAGGCACACCACCTCTAATTGCACAGATGCCCCGAACCACTAACTCTATTTCTACTCCAGCTGCTGATGCTTTATAGAGTAAATCGATGAACTCTTCATCCATAATTGAATTTAGCTTCATTCGGATAAAGGCGGGCTTACCTGCCAACTTATTATCAATCTCTCTTTGGATTCGTTCCAAAAGTCCACTGCGCAAGGTTCTTGGCGCTACTAACAATCTTTCGAATGATGTTTGAGGCGCAAAACCAGAGAGCTGGTTGAATAACTTATTTACATCATCACCAAGAATTGGATCTGAACTCAATATTCCAAAATCTTCATACATGCGGGCGGTTTTAGGGTTGTAATTTCCAGTTCCCATATGTACATAACGTCGAATTACGCCAGATTCTTGTCTTACCACCAGCGAAAGTTTGGCGTGAGTTTTGAAACCTACAAGACCGTAAACAACATGGACGCCCGCATCTTCAAGCTTTCTTGCCCAACGCACATTTGCTTGTTCATCGAAGCGCGCACGAATTTCTATTACCGCAAGAACTTGCTTACCAGCTTCAGCCGCTTCAATCAAAGCTTCAACAATTGGTGAATCACCAGAAGTTCTATATAAAGTCTGCTTGATAGCCAGAACTTGAGGGTCGGTCGCCGCTGATTCAATAAATCGAACAACTGATGAGTTAAATGATTCATAGGGATGGTGCAAGATAATTTCACGCCGCTTTAGGGCCTCAAAAAGTGCATCAGTTGAGTCTGGCTCGACATCACGCAAATCCCAGGCAACTTGGTTTCTAAATGCCGGGAATTTCAAATCAGGGCGTTCGATATCTGCAATCTGATTTAAACCGGTGAGATCTAATGGTTCTGGATATTGACTTATATCTTCATCTTTAACGCTCAACTCTTCTTTAAGTGTCTCCAATAAATCTGCATCCATGCCAAGACCAATTTCTAGTCTTACAGGTGGACCAAATTTTCTACGCAATAACTCTTGCTCCATGCTGGCAAGTAGATCTTCTGATTCTTCTTCTTCGAGCTCTAAATCCGCATTTCTTGTAATACGAAAAGTGTAAACATTTAAAACTTCCATGCCCGGAAATAATTCTGAGATATTTGCAGTAATTACCTGCTCTAGCGGAATGTAACGACGGTCATCGCCAGCAGTGGTAACCACGAATCTAGGAAGATTTGATGGGACTTTAACTCTTGCAAATAATTCAATACCAGTTTCAGGATTCTTAACGATGACCGCAAGGTTTAGTGATAGTCCAGAGATATATGGAAATGGATGTGATGGATCAATTGCAAGCGGAGTTAAAACCGGAAAAATCTGATTGTGAAAAATTTCCTTTGCTAAAACGCGTTCATCTTTATTTAACTCATCCCAACGGACAATGCTAATTCCCTCTTTCGAAAGCTTGAGGTGAATATCTTCGTGAAAACTCTTGGTCTTGCGCTCGATTAAAGCTTGGGTTTTCTTTGATAACAACTTCATCAAATCATTCGGTGTTAAGCCCGCGGTATTTGCTTTAGTAACGCCGGCCTCTAATTTTCGCTTCAAAGTTGCAACTCGGATCATATAGAAATCATCGAGATTCGAAGAGAAGATTGCTAAGAATCTGCAGCGTTCCAATAATGGAATTGTTTTATCTTCCGCAAGTTCCAAAACACGTTGGTTAAAATCTAGCCAGCTGAGTTCCCGATCAATCAGAATCTCTCTTGGATCGGTCACCAAGATTGAATGTGGCTGGGAAGTCATTACGTAATTCTGGACTGCTTAAGTGAACAAGCGGTAACCGGGGGGTTATCTGAGCACAAAACATCTGAGGTAATTCCACCCCTTTATTCACCCAATCCCACCTTCCTGCCCCTGCCACCCTAGGTCTAAAGTCGAACTCCCCTAGATACGCAGTTGATGGCGAGGTTCGGTAAATGCGAAATCCATTTGGTCGCAATCTCGCCATTGACATAGGTACTGCGAATACCGTGATCTATCAATCAAATGGTGGAATTGTTTTAAATGAACCAAGTGTTGTCTGCATAAATACCGATACTGGTGAAATTCTTTCGGTCGGACAAGAAGCTAGAAAAATGGTTGGCCGTACGCCAGGACACATAGTCTCTATCAAACCACTTAAAGATGGCGTAGTCGCTGATTTTGAAACTGCGCAGAAAATGTTACGGATGTTTCTCGCCCAAGTTGGAGTAAGAAAATTTATTTCTAAACCGATAGTTGTTGTTGCCGTTCCACCCGTTGTTACATCGGTAGAACATCGTGCGATAAAAGATGCAGCTTATGCAGCAGGGGCGAAGAAGGTTTACATAATGGAAGAACCAATGGCGGCGGCGATTGGTGCGGGGCTTCCAATTCAAGAGCCAATGGGATCGATGATTGTAGATATTGGTGGCGGAACTACAGATGTTGCAGTTATCTCTTTGGGTGGAATTGTTACATCAAGATCTATTCGTGTTGGCGGGGATGCAATTGATAGCGCGATTATTAATTACATTAAAAATCAATATAACTTGATGATTGGTGAGCGAACTGCCGAAGAGGTAAAGATGGCAATTGGTTCAGCTATCCGCCTAAATGGCGAGAGCGATGCGAGAATTCGTGGGCGCGATTTAGTTTCGGGTCTACCAAAAGATTTGATGGTCTCACCGAAAGAGATCCGCGATGCAATCGAAGACCAGATTTCAAAAATTGTCGGGGCAATCAAATCAACTTTAGATGAGACGCCACCTGATTTAGTTGCAGATTTATCTAGATCGGGAATTGTCCTAGCTGGAGGTGGCGCACTTCTAAAAGGTCTGCCTGAGCGGTTAATAAAAGAGACGGGCATGCCAGTCCGCGTTGCAGATGATCCACTTTATTCAGTGGTTAATGGCGCAGGGCGTTGTGTTGAAAATATCGATATGTTGCAGCAGATTTTGGCGCCTGAAAACCGCTAAAAGTAATTACTTCCAGGCAATCGGGGTCTCGTATTTTGCCGATCTACCATCGCCAGATGATTTACCACGGATGCGTCGCCAGATCCAAGGTAAAACGAAAGTAATAATCCAAAGAGTTTTTTCAGTATTTATTCTTAGCCAAGATTTTTTCTTTGCTGGTGGAAGTGGAATCTTCCAAGCAGAATCAAATTCCTTTCCAAGCTTCTCTAAGACTGCTTGAGATAAGCGCCAGTGGCCATCTGAATTTAAATGCAATCTATCTACAGCTAAGAATCTTAAATCGGCTAACCACTTCGCATCATCGGCCTCGATAATAGTTGCGCCATGTTTTTTAGCTACGTTTCGAACATTTACATTAAATGAACTAAATCGCTCATGCCAAAGTTGAGCAGTCTTACCATTTCCTTCGACGCGATCTACTACGGTAAAAACAATTATGGTGGCGCCAGTTTTTGCTAGATCAGATACGCCTTTTTCATATTTCGCGAATGCATCTTCGGCTTGATAACTTGGGCGAAGCACATCATTAGCACCAGCGTGAAATGAGACCAGAGTTTCTGGTCCTGTTATAAATGCCTTCGCGGCTGGAATTTGGCCATCAATTACTTGGTGAAGTAACTTTCCGCGAATTGCTAAATTAACATAAGAGAAGTTTGGGCTCTCTTTTACAAGAGTATCTGCCACCCGATCAGCCCAGCCACGATATTTTCCATCAATAATCTCATCGCACATACCCTCGGTCATTGAGTCGCCAAGGGCAATGAATCGTGTGAATGTGGTCATCGTTATTTTGCTCGCTTCTCGGCAATCCAGTACATAACAATCGCGGTTGCAACACTGGCATTTAAAGATTCAACATCGGATTGCATAGGAATCGAAAGTATTAGATCGCATTTTTCGCGAACTAATCTTGATAAGCCTTTTCCTTCGCTGCCAACAATTAAATAGACAGATTCAGTTGCTAGCGAGAAACCAGGAAGTGATTCTTGCCCTTCTGCATCTAGCCCAACCACAAAGAAACCAGC
>WLJZ01000044.1 GCA_009701525.1 Actinomycetota bacterium | reverse complement strand
GTAAGAAGCAAGGAAAGATGTGGGCAGAGCTCAATCAATATGCGATGGATCAAATGTGGGTAATCCCAGGCGTATTCTCAAAGACACAAGAAGTTTGGGGCTCCGGCCTCGGCGGTGTGTTCTTCTGGGAGCCACAGGGTTCACCTTCATTCGGTGACATCTACATCAAGTAAGTAGTAAAAAGAAGCGTGGATGCGAGAGTGAAAAATCTCTCGCATCCATCTTTCATGTAAATCAAATAACAATGGAATAAAGGAGTAATTTAAAACCGTGTTCGCCTATATCTCTAGACGCCTAGCGGTTTCGCTTCTAATCCTTCTGACTGTCAGCTTTGCAGTTTATGTAATTTTCGCATTTCTTCCCTTCGATCCTGCAGCGTTAACCTGCGGAAAGAATTGCAATGATCCGGGAATCATCGAAGCCAATAGACGACGTCTTGGCTATGACCTACCTTTCTTTACTCAGTATTTCTTATTTCTAAAAGGCCTCTTCTTTGGTCGTACATTTGGCGAAGGTGCAGCGTTAATTAATTGCCCCGCCCCATCACTTGGCTATTCATTCCAACAACACGCATGTGTCACAAACTTAATTGGCGAGGCTCTTCCAGTTACTTTCTCTCTCGCAATCGGTGCAATCGTTATGTGGTTGGCACTTGGAATAGGACTTGGAATTCTTGCCGCCAGATTCCGCGGCCGCATTGTTGATCAACTCAGCACAATTTTCGTTCTAATTGGCACATCACTTCCAACATTCCTTACCGGTCTTCTACTCATGGTCTTCGTAGTTATTCGTTGGCACTTAATTCCATTCCCGTCGGGCAACTACACGCCATTTATAGAGAACCCATTTGAGTGGGCACAGATTCTCTTCTTACCTTGGTTGACGCTGGCATTTGCCTACGCAGCTTTGTATACAAGATTTGTTCGCAGCTCTGTCATCGATACCTCAAATGAGGATTACATTCGCACAGCTCGCGCCAAGGGATTATCTGAAAGCGTAATTCTCGGAAAGCACACACTTCGCGCAGCGCTAGCACCAATCGCAACTATGGCAGGGTTAGATTTCGCGGGGTTACTTGGTGGCGCAATTCTGACCGAATCGGTATTTAATCTTCCAGGTTTAGGACGCTTGGCTATCAGCGCAGTTGTTAAGTATGACCTTCCAATTATTGTTGCAACCACTTTGCTTGCTGCATTCATTGTCGTGATTATGAATTTAATCGTAGACATTCTCTATGCATATATTGATCCACGGGTGCGCGTCGCATGACCCTATTGAAAGTTGAGAACCTCTGCGTTGATTTTCCAACTCCAGATGGTTTAGTCGCCGCGGTACACGACACTTCATTTGAAATCAGCCCCGGGGAGACTCTGGCGATTGTTGGGGAATCTGGCTCAGGAAAGACCGTTACAAACTTAGCTTTAATGGGATTAATTCCCCTTCGCACAGCAAATGTCACAGGTTCTGCCAAGTTTGAATCTCATGATGGTCCAGTTGATTTACTAGCAATGAATCGAAATGATCTCCGTAAATACCGCGGCCGAGATATGGCGATGATTTTCCAAGACCCGATGTCTTCGCTCCATCCTTTCTACACAATTGGTGACCAAATAATTGAGGCTCATCAGATTCATAACAAGGTTGATATTAAAGTTAGTCGCGATCGTGCGATTGAACTTTTGGAGATGGTCGGAATCCAAGGTGCAGCAACTCGCATCAAATCATTCCCGCATCAATTCTCTGGCGGTATGCGCCAGCGCGTAATGATTGCCATGGCCCTTGTTAATAATCCTGCGCTTCTAATCGCAGACGAACCAACAACCGCGCTAGATGTAACCGTTCAGGCGCAAATTATGAAATTGCTTAGCGATCTTCAAAAAGAGTTAAAGATGGCAATGATTCTAATTACTCACGATATGGGCGTTGTTGCTGGAGCTGCAGACCGAGTAAATGTTATGTACGCCGGACGAATTGTTGAAAGTGCGAATGTAAGAGATTTATATGCAAACCCATTGATGCCTTATACCCAGGGATTACTAGCATCTGTTCCTCGCATGGATCGGCCACACACTGAAAGACTTTCGGCTATCCCAGGACAACCACCATCAATGATTGCGCTGCCAACTGGTTGTTCATTTAATCCACGTTGCGGTCGTAAGAGCGAAGTTGGTGCATCAAAGTGCGAATCTCAAATGCCTGACTTAACCACAAGAGGCAATCAACATTTCGCACGTTGCTTCATAGGGGAGGGCGCATGAGCTCGCCACTAATTCAAGTAACTGATTTGCATAAATTTTTTCCACTAGCTTCGCAAGGAATTTTCTCGCGAGTAAAGGGAGATAACAAGGCGGTAAACGGTCTTAGTTTCACTATCAATGAAGGTGAAACTCTTGGCCTTGTTGGTGAATCAGGCTGTGGTAAATCAACCGTAGGTCGCACAATTCTCAAATTATATGAACCTACTTCAGGTTCAATTACATTTGAAGGCGAAGATATAACCAAGTATTCAAATAGCAAGATGAAGCCACTTCGCACAAAGATGCAGATGATTTTCCAAGATCCATATTCATCACTAAATCCACGTCACACGATCGGCTCAATAATTGCCGCTTCATATGAAATTCAAGACATCACACCAGATGGTGGAGTAAAGAAGGCAGTACAAGAATTGATGGAACGTGTTGGCCTAAATCCAGAGCACTACAACCGTTACCCACACGAATTCTCTGGTGGGCAGCGCCAACGAATCGGTATTGCTCGCGCCCTTGCTATGAAACCAAAGTTTATTGTTTGTGATGAACCGGTTTCAGCCCTAGATGTCTCAATCCAAGCCCAGGTAATCAATCTCCTTGCTGATCTGCGAGATGATTTTGGTCTTTCATATCTCTTTATTGCCCATGATTTATCAGTTGTTCAACACATCTCAGATCGAGTTGCAGTTATGTATCTTGGAAAAATTGTGGAACTTGCACCAGTTGAGTCTCTCTACAAAGAACCACATCATCCATACACAAAGGCTCTGTTATCTGCAGTTCCGCTTCCTGATCCAGTATTAGAAGAGAAACGTGAGCAAATTGTTCTAACAGGTGACCTGCCAAACCCAGCAAATCCACCAAGTGGATGTGTATTTAACACGCGTTGCTGGAAGGCGAAAGAAGCTTGCTTTACAACTGAACCAACTCTCCTGCAGGTTGGTTCATCGCAAGTTGCTTGCCACTTCCCAGAATAGTTTTATTTAGTAATCCAACTATTTATCGAAGAATCAAATACATCAAACTTCCAGGCAATTTTCTCACTAGTCAGCTGTCCTTTTGCAATTTTATCTGATTCGGTCAGCGGCAAGTCTGCGCATATTTCCCAGTATCTTGGAACTTTGAAATAGGCTAATTTTTCTGAACAGAATTTAACTGCTTTTTCGATATCTAATTGAGCCACACCATCTCGGAGAACGATAAGTGCTTTGATTTCTTCACCTCTCATCGAGTCAACAACAGGTATACAAGCAACTAGTTTAATTTCGTCCATTAAGTAGAGAACTGACTCAACTTCTACGGCTGAAATATTCTCGCCACTTCGACGAATAATGTCCTTTGAACGTCCCACAAAAAAGGTCCGCCCAAATTCATCCTGCCATCCGGTGTCTCCTGAGTGATACCAGCCAGATCTAAATGCACGTTGAGACTCTTCAGGATTCTTAAAATAGCCAAGCATCATTCCAAGGCCCCTAACAAGAATATTTCCTATCTCTCCTCGTGCTACGGCATTATCTTGATCATCCGCAATCATTACTTCACGATGCGCGAAGGCTCTTCCTATTGAGCCCGAACCAACCAGTTCATTTTGCTCCGTGGCTGACATAACTAAATCCCCACCCGTTTCTGTCGAGCCATAGACCTCAAACCAAGGAACCTTAAATCTTTCCTCTAGATGTTTATGAAGAGAGATAGGAATTGCTGAGCAAGCAACAAATTTCAACTTGTGATCCTTATCAAATTTCGAATCTGGCATCTCATTCATGAGCATTGGCATAGAGCCCAGGCAATAAAAGAAAGTTACGTTGTATTCAGATATTTTCTGCCAAAAAGATGAAGGATGAAAGCGATCTAAAATTACAACCTTTGCGCCTAGCCTGACTCCTGCTAACAGTGTCCACTGAGGATCCATATAGGAAAATGGTTGAGCATTTAGAAGGACATCGGACTCGGTTAGTTGAATTGGCTCATTAATTATCGCGTTACTGATTTTTGACCAATAGAAATTGGTGAGCATGCATCCTTTTGGTTTGCCAGTAGTCCCAGAGGTGTATTGAATATTGGCGATATCTTCAGATAAATAATTCGAATAAGGGGGAAGAGCGCTCTGTGATTTAGTTAGAGTATAAAAACCTGGGGAATTTGTTTGAGTTGTTACTAATTTAATTTTAAGATTTAGAATTTTAGGAGAAATCTCTGTTATAAATTCTAGGTATTTCTCTTGGAGAATAATAGCTTTAGCTTCTGAATGGTTAAGAATGTGAAGCGCGTCGGCCTCCATAGCAAAGCTATTTATCGGAACCATAATGGCCTTAGCTTTGATAATTCCTAACCAGGATAAAGGGTATTCAATTTCATTTTTACTCATTACTGCAACACGATCTCCGGGACCAACCCCCAATTCAATTAACTGACTGGCGATTGCATTAGTCCGCTCTTCTAATTCAAGGTATGTCATTGAATCCATGGAAGGATCAAATAGTAGAGCGGTTTTTTCAGGCCACTTTAATGCAGCTTCTGCCAGAAGTTCTGGAACCGTAAGATTAGATTGATCTGACATTGGGTTGTGTCCAAACTAAGCTAATTTTAGATTGAATAGCTTTGCCGCATTCTTCCAAAGCAAATTTTCTAAAGTCGAATCCTTTAGCTCCATTTCATTCCACTCTTTTAGGCATCTAGCAATATTCATAACAGGCCAATCGCTGCCATAGAGAATCTGTTCGGATAGGACGTTATCCATGAATCGGCGAAGGGTTTCCCATCCTGTTCCCGGTGCGCCAATATATTTAGGAGAGAGCGCTCCAAATTCAAGAAAAACTGTTGGATGTCTACGTGCAACTGCAACCATCTCGTTGACCCATGGCCATCCCGCATGGCAAGCAATTATTTTTAAATCTTGGAAATCAGATGCAATCTGATCAATTTTAAGTGGGTGATGTCCTGACATTGGAACTGATCGTGCATAGTTGATTCCAGTGTGGAGTGAAATAATTAAACCTAGATCATCAGCTGTTGAATAAATTGGATAAAGCTCACGCGAATCTATTTCATACCCCAGAAAAGCTGGCTGCATATTGATCCCAATTAGACCCATTTCGGCAATCTTCTTAACTTGGTTAACTTGGTACTTGATATTCCTCTTGGCCAAACTGACAGATCCAAACCCTGAGAACTTCTGAGGATTCGCCTTGACCAATTCGGCCACTGTTTCATTCATCTGATCTACGCCATCACCGTGTTCATACTCAACATGGATTACGGCATGTTTAATCTTTGCATCACTTATTTCCTGATTTAGCTGGGTGAGAGTTAAGCCAATTTTGCTGCTTACATCTAGGACTTGTTCATATTGGTCGTAAAGGTTTTCAGGCGACTTTATCTCTGGCGGACGTAATTCATTTGGTAAACGAACTCGACTATCGACAATAAAACTCATACCTCAATATAGTTTGAAAATAGAAGCAGTGTCAACGAAGTTGGTTTATAAATCTGGATTTGGAACAGTAACGTCTCGTACAAAACTCTCGAGATCATTCACCGATTGCAAGAAACCGCGAAGGGTTCGTAGCGTCGCGCCAAAGTTTGTAAATTCTTCGACTTTTAAACCATCAACGTCATACATCTTGCGAAATTCTGGGATCTTCTCCAGCATCGGATTCAAAATATTTGGATCCATTGGCTCTTCAACGCTATTTGGGTTCGGAATAATTCCACTCTCATTTGCCTTTACCTGCCAGGCATATGGGGGAGAGATAACTGCGTCGCCACCGATAATTTCACTCCAATGCATGTGATTTCTAAATGCAGCAGATAAGAGTCGCGTGCGGTAACCGCGCTCTTTATAAATCTTGTGGGCATTTTTAAATACCGCAACACCAGCCCATTCAAGTGAAGCTGGATCGATGGTTACACCAGTTTTTTCAACACTTACCTTTACCCAATCATCAACGCGACCAACCATGATTGTGCAGACTGGACCCATCTGAGAAATATCTAAACCTTCAGCCTCGCGACGCTTTAATCCGCGTTCAATTGCTTCGGCAACCGCAATAGTTTGTGCAACTGAGAATGAAACTGTCGCATTCAAACTAACGCCTAAGTAGGTGGCTTCTTCGAAAGCGCTTATTGCTTCAGTAGTGACAGGAATCTTCACGATTATATTTTTTGCTAGCTTTGAAAACTCAACAGCTTGTTCGGTCAATGCCTTAGCGTTTCGGAAATTGCGGGGATCGGTCTGAATTGAAAGTCGACCATTACGCCCATTGTATTTTTCAAATTCACCCTCAAGTAACTTTGCAGCATTAACTGAAAGTTCCTTTACCATTGCCCAACCAATTTCATCATCAGTAGCAGTTGGATTGGCCTTCGCATATTCCTTGATACGTCCGACCCAGTGATCTTTATCGGCCTTCAAAGCGCTAAGTGCAATGACTGGATTACATGTTGCGCCAACGATTCCCCAGGTAAGGGCATCTTTTAACTCTTTAGGATCAGCAGAGTCATTCCAAAGAACCGTTTTTGAATTCTCTTTCATGAACAAGAATGGTGATTGCGTCATTTTTCCTCCGCTAATCGTGCACTGATTAAACTTAAGCCTATTCGCCCGCCTAACTTAAGTAAAATAATTGGAATGTCCAAAGCGATTTCTCCCGTATTATTATCCAACTGAAGAGTCGCCCGGATCACCGCGTTATGAAAATACCGAGGAAAGTCCGGACTCCGAAGAGCAAAGTGGTGGCTAACAGCCACCCGGAGCAATCCGCGGGATAAGT
>WLJZ01000043.1 GCA_009701525.1 Actinomycetota bacterium | reverse complement strand
TAACTGAGCAAGATTTGCGGATAGTAAGTATGGTTGAAGAAGCTGGACGAGGTTTAGTTATTGTGATGAATAAATGGGACCTAGTTGATGATGACCGGCAGATTCAATTAGATAAAGAGTTAGAACGAAACTTGGAGCGCTATCCATGGGCGCAACGAGTCAATGTCTCAGCTAAGACAGGCTGGCATCGTGATCGACTTGCACCAGCCCTTCGAACTGCAATTTCAAGTTGGGAGAAGCGAGTCCCAACGAGCAAGTTGAACTCGTTCCTTGGAGCGCTTATTGCAGCAACTCCGCCACCAGTTAGAAGCGGCAAGCAACCCAAGATTCGATTTGCAACCCAAGCTGCGATTTGTCCACCTAAGTTTGTTGTCTTTGCGAGCGAATTTGTAGAGACGGCCTACCGCCGATTTATCGAACGTAGCTTGCGCGAAGAATTTGGATTTCCCGGCACACCTGTAGAGGTTGTCGTTAAGGTCAAAGAGCGCGATTAATTATGGCTAGTCGCAGCGAGATTCTCACTATCCCAAACGGCATTACAGCAATCCGAGCCCTAGGTATTCCGCTTTTTCTCTGGGCGTATCTGTCGCTAGATAACCTCTCACTCGCATTCATTATTCTGACCATTGGTGCACTTTCGGATTATTTTGACGGCAAAGTTGCTAGAGCTCTTAATCAAGAATCTAAATTAGGTTCAGCGCTAGATCCAACTATTGACCGCGCATATATTGCCGCAACTGCGCTGGCTTTAGTCGTGAAAGATATTGTGCCGCTCTGGTTACTTTTCCTGTTGATAGCGCGAGATTTATTGGTGGCAGTTGCGCTTCTGATTAAAACTCGAAGAGGCAACGGAGTATTTGAAGTAACTTTCTTAGGCAAGGCCGCCACCTTCAATCTTCTCTATGCCTTCCCCTTTCTTCTGCTTTCAGGTGAAAGTGGAGTTGGTGCAGTCTTTTCAATCTGTGGTTGGGCTTTCGCAATCTGGGGATGCGCTCTATATTTGGTCACTGGTTTGCAATACACAGCCATAGCTTTTGCTCGTTCAAAGAAATAGTTGAAATGGAGAAAATGTGTCAAACGTTCCAGCAAATTTGAGTTATACAAAAGAGCATGAATGGGTTTTGGACTCAAATGGCGCAGGCACATTTAAAATTGGGATTACCGATTATGCCCAAGAAGCTCTGGGTGACATTGTCTATATTCAATTACCAAAGATTGGTGATTTAGTAATAGCGGGCGCAGTTTGCGGAGAAATTGAATCTACGAAGAGCGTTTCTGAAATTTATTCACCTCTTACCGGAAAAATAGTTGCGGTCAATGGCGACTTGGATTCAAAACCCGAAGTTATAAACAGTGATCCCTATGGCCATGGTTGGATAGCGGAGATTCAAATCGAAGGTGCCCTTCCCGCTCTTCTGACTCCGGGGCAATACGCAGAAATTACCGCTTGACCACGCCCTTGCTATTGAATAGTGTCAGCCTGTAGTTGAACCTGAAGGTTTGGTTCCAACTCTGAGCGAAAGGGGAGAAGCGTGGTTACACCGCCGTCAGATACCCCAAAGTTGCCTAGCGAGAGCGACTTGACCAGCACACTCCATCTTTCAGCGCTGCGCTCTGTTCCAGATTTTCTCACTGAGAACTCAATTCTAGAATCTTTAACTAGCGAAGAATTTAATATCCTCAAAGATTTAGCTCCAGATAGTGCAATGTTCATAGCTCTTTCGGGTGCTGGCAAAGGTGCAAGATTCTTGTTGGATAGCGATTTGATAGCTATCGGCAGAGATCCAAATTCAGAAATTTTCCTAGATGATGTAACCGTATCTAGAAAACATTGCCAAGTTTCGCGGGTGAAAAATGGCGTCTCAACACAATTCTCAATTCAAGATTTAAAGAGTTTAAATGGAACATATATAAATGCAATCTCTAGGGTTCAAACTTCCCTTAACCACGGAGATGAAGTCCAAGTTGGTAAATATCGATTAACTTTTTTGCGCCCGACGTCGGGATCAAAAGTAAGTGAAGTTGAGTAGATGCTAAATATGAAAAAGGGGAGTAAATGAGCGTTCCAGCACGCGCCTATCTGAGTATTGGTGAAGTTTTGAGCAAGTTGCGAAGCGAGTTTCCAGATATCACCATTTCTAAGATTCGTTTCTTAGAGTCAGAAGGTTTGATCGAACCCCAACGCACACCATCTGGCTACCGTAAATTTACAACAGTGGATTTAGAACGTCTGCGCTATGTGCTCGCCGCTCAACGAGATCAATATTTACCGTTGCGAGTTATCAAAGAGAATCTAGATGCACTCGATAGAGGTTTAGCGCCATCTAGCGTTCCTGGTTCACCAGCAGCGCCTCGCCTTGCAACTGTAGATGGCGAATTTGCGCCTTCAAACTTTATTCACGATAGTCAATTACGACTTTCGCGAGATGAATTACTTGCATCATCAGGATTACTAGAGGCTCAATTATCTGCGATTGAATCTTTTGGACTCGTTGAGATGAAGGGTCGTTACTACGACGCTGATGCCCTAGCAGTGGCTAGAGCTGTTGCTGAAATGTCATCCTTTGGAATTGAAGCGCGCCATCTTCGGAGCTTTAAGACAGCGGCCGATCGTGAAGTTGGATTGGTTGAACAAGTCATTACGCCACTACTTCGCCAAAAGGGTTCAGAAGCTGCTGCTAGAGCAGAAGAAGTGCAACGCGAACTTGCATCTCTATCAATCAGATTGCATGCCGCCTTGGTTGCATCTGGTCTGCATCGTTCTAAATAATTGTTCACAGATGAAATTCATTGAAGTTGAAGTGGTTGGCGTCCGCGTTGAAATGCCATCGAACCAGCCAATAGTTCTCCTAAAGGAAATTGGCGGGATTAGATACCTTCCGATTTGGGTTGGGGCGAGTGAGGCAACTGCAATAGCTTTCGCCCAACAAGGCATGGTTCCACCAAGACCTCTCACTCATGATCTTTTCAAGAGCGTGGTTGAGGAGTTAGGGTCAAAGATCTCAGGGGTTAATCTCACAAAATTAGAGGACGGGATTTTCTTTGCTGATCTACTTCTGGGTGGCGGGAAAGAGATTTCTGCTAGACCAAGTGATGCAATAGCTCTTGCGATTCGATCTGGTTCGACAATTAGTGCCTCAGAGGAGCTCTTTCAAGCCGCGGGAATAGAGATTCCAGATCAATCCGATGATGAGGTTGAGGCCTTTCGAGAGTTCCTGGATCAGATAAACCCAGAGGATTTCTTAGGCTAACCCTCTAGGAAAACTTTAGAGTTTTGCGTGTCGGTCATTGCCCAGGCCCCGGTTGGAAACTAATCTTCTCCTAAATCCGCTAAGGATCTTCCCCCATAGAAGTGAGTTCCATATGTCTCAAGTGACTGACCCATCGGCACCTGAAATTGGCTATCGCGGTGCAACTGCATGCGTTGCCGCTGGAATAACTTATCGCCAGCTCGATTACTGGGCACGTACTGGATTAGTTGAACCAGGTGTACAAGGCGCGAGTGGTTCAGGTTCACAACGGTTGTATGGATTTCGAGATATTTTAGTTTTAAAAATTGTTAAGCGACTTCTTGATACAGGAGTATCGCTCCAAAACATTCGTTCAGCTGTTGAGCATCTTCGTTCTAGGGGAGTAGCCGATTTGGAGCGCATGACGCTAATGAGTGATGGCGCAACAATTTATGAATGTTCAAGCGCCGATGAGATTGTTGACTTATTGCAAGGAGGTCAAGGTGTATTCGGAATCGCGATTGGTAAAGTCTGGAGTGAAGTAGAGGGTTCATTAGCTACATTGCAGGGTGAGAATGTTTCAACTGGCGAAAGTGTTGTTGCTGGAACTACAATTGCGGGAGTTGCTGATGAGTTATCTGATCGCAGGAAACGCAAACTAGCATAATTATTTCCTTCCCCCAGGAAAATCAGGCTCAAGCTTTGTTGAGTTAGATGGGGGATGTTGAGATGGGTCAGGTTCGCTCCAATTTTGCGGATAGGCATATTGGCCCCAATCAAGATCAGATCAATAAAATGCTCGGTGAGCTAGGTGAAAATGATCTAGAGAGTTTTCTAGCAAAAGTTCTTCCTTCATCTATAACTTTAAATGAGAAGATTTCACAGATCCTGCCTTCGGCTATATCCGAAGTAGAAGCGATTGAAGAACTTAAAGTTCTAGCAAACCAGAACAAAGTTATTAAATCTTTAATTGGTCTGGGATATCACGAAACAATTACGCCTCCAGTAATTTTGCGAAATGTTTTAGAAAATCCGGCCTGGTATACGGCCTATACGCCGTACCAACCAGAAATCAGCCAAGGAAGACTTGAAGCAATCTTTGCTTTCCAAACCGTTGTAACGGATTTAACTGGATTAAAAATCGCTAATGCATCAATGTTGGATGAAGCAACGGCAGCGGCAGAATCAATGACTCTTGCAAGACGGGTATGGATGGGCAGCGATTCCGCTGCTTTTTTCGTGGATAGCGGATTAAATGAAGCGATCAAAGGGGTTATAAATACTCGGGCAAAACCTTTAGGAATTGAAGTAGTTGAATTTGATTCTAAAGCATTTATTGAGGCAAGTAAGGGAATTGAGTTCTTTGGCGCAATATTTGCACAGATTTCTACAGATGGTGAAATTATTGATCACGCCCACTCTTTGAAACACGTTGCCGAGTCCGGAGCACTTTCTATTCTCGCATGTGATTTATTGGCTCTTACTATTTTCAAAAGTCCTGGTGAATTTGGCTTTGACATCGCAGTTGGTTCCGCGCAGCGATTTGGAGTTCCTATGGGATTCGGGGGACCACATGCTGGTTTCATGTCGGTCCGTGAAGGTTTAGAGCGTTCGATTCCTGGAAGATTAGTTGGTCAAAGTTTAGATGTTCATGGCAATTTAGCTTTGCGGCTAGCTCTGCAAACTCGGGAGCAACATATTCGGCGAGACAAAGCAACTTCAAATATTTGCACTGCCCAAGTTCTCCTCGCCGTTATGTCAGCGCTGTATGCAATGTGGCACGGTCCTAGTGGTTTGGAAGCTATTGCCACGAGAGTGCGAAATTCAACTTTCAATTTACGAGAAGCATTATTGGCCAAGGGCTTTAAAGTAAGTAGTGGCGAAATATTTGATACCTTCTTAATTTCTGGTGTTAAAAGTAGTGAACTCTCCGAGCGCGCGATAAATAGTGGATTTAATTTAAGAATAAAGAATTCGTCGACGGTAGGAATAACAATCGGCGAGAGCATCACTGAAACCGATTTGGAAAATATATCCAAATTATTCGAGGCGCAACTAAAGCCCACTAGCGTTCTAAAAATATCTGCGGGTCTTGATCGCAAAACTTCTTATCTAGCCCATGACATTTTTAATACTTATCACTCAGAAACTTCGATGCTCCGATACCTTCGAAACTTGGCTGATCGAGATCTGGCTCTGGATAGAACTATGATTCCACTCGGTTCGTGCACGATGAAGTTGAATGCGACCACTGAAATGATTCCGGTTACTTGGCCAGAGTTTTCAAACCTCCACCCATTTGCTCCAGCTAATCAGAACAAAGGGATTAGGGAAGTGGTATCTCAGCTTTCTAATTGGCTTCTCAAAATCACCGGATACGAGGCGGTTTCACTTCAACCTAATGCCGGCTCACAAGGCGAGTTCGCAGGACTGCTCGCGATTAGAAATTTTCTAGATTCAAAAGGCGAGAGCAGTAGAGATATCTGCTTAATTCCTTCGAGTGCGCACGGGACAAATGCTGCGAGCGCTGTCATGGCTGGAATGAAGGTTGTAGTTGTTGCCTGCGATAGCGCGGGAAATGTGAGCGTTGATGATCTTAAATCCAAGATTTCAGAATATAGATCAAATCTTGCTTCGTTGATGGTTACATATCCATCGACTCACGGGGTATTTGAAGAAGCAATCTCCGAAATTTGTGCATTAATCCATGAAGCTGGCGGGCAAGTTTATGTAGATGGTGCAAATTTAAATGCTCTAGTTGGATTAGCTAAGCCTGGAAAATTTGGGGCAGATGTTTCGCATCTCAATTTACATAAAACATTCTGCATTCCGCATGGCGGTGGGGGACCCGGAGTTGGTCCAGTGATCTCTAAAGCCCATCTAGCACCATTTCTGCCGAATCATCCTTTAGACGAGTTGGCAGGACCAGCAACTGGGCCGGGACCTGTTAGTTCAGCGCCATTTGGTTCAGCAAGTATTCTGCCTATTTCTTGGACTTATATTCGAATGATGGGGGGAGAAGGTTTAACTCTGGCAACTTCGGTAGCCATTCTCTCGGCTAATTATCTGGCAAATAAACTTGATCCACATTTTCCAGTGTTGTACCGCGGCGCTCAGGGGTACATCGCTCATGAATGCATAATTGATTTGCGAGAAATTACTAAAAAAACGGGTGTAACTGTTGATGATGTTGCAAAACGTTTGATGGACCACGGGTTTCACGCACCAACGGTAAGTTTTCCTGTTACTGGAACTTTAATGATTGAACCGACCGAGTCTGAAGATTTACGTGAAATGGATAGGTTCATTAGTGCGATGGTCTCAATCAGAGCAGAAATAGCAGATATAGAAGCTGGGGAATTAACGGTAGAAGAATCGCCCCTTAGGTTTGCACCTCACACAAGTGCTGACTTGCTGAGAGCCGTTTGGGATAGAAAATATTCACGCGAGATTGCTGCATTTCCATCTGGAATTACTTCAACAAATAGTGAATTAGGAGCTATCGGTAAATATTGGCCAGCTGTAGGTCGCATTGATGGCGTCTACGGGGATAGGAATCTGGTTTGTTCTTGCCTTCCGATCTCGCAACTTGCCATTAACTGAGTTGAGCCCGTTTTTCTGACATAATGTAGATTATCGGCGTATTACTCCCATTACCCAACGCCTAATTCCCAGAACGCTGACAAATTTAAAGGCTTCCAAGGCTATTCCTAGGGTCATCTTTGAACGGCCGTGTTCGCGTTCGACAAAGGTTATTGGAACCTCCTGGATAGAAAATCCATTCACAAAAGCTTGAAAAGCTATCTCTATCTGGAAGCCGTAACCTTTAGTTGAGATATCAGTTAGGTTGATAGATCTTAAGAAATTGCGATTCAAAACTCGATAACCACTAGTTAAATCTCGATATTCGAGCCTTAACGCTTTAGCTGCATAAAACGTTCCAAGCTTTGAAATCAGTCGGCGATACCAGGGCCAATTAAGTATCGTGCCTTCCGGCATCCATCTAGTT
>WLJZ01000042.1 GCA_009701525.1 Actinomycetota bacterium | reverse complement strand
GATTGATCTGAATTGCTGAATAGACGATTTGAAAAGACTAATTTACTTGCTTCATCTTTCTCAATTGGGGTGTATCGAAGTGCATCTAAAACGGTATCGAAACCTAATCCAAGGTGACCGTCTTTGACACCATCAACCGCAAAGTCATTCCATTCCAGCAAAGCTGAAAGATCGGTAGGTTCTTGTAGTTCTAGAACGAAAATCCCGGCACCGATTGCATGTGGTGTTCCGGCAGGAACGAACACAGTGTCGCCCGCTTTAACATCAAATTTCTGCAGTGAAGCTAGTAGGCCATCGGAATCTCTGGCATCAACCATCTTTGAAACTTCAGTTTTCTTAAGTTCGCTACTAAAACCAAGTCCAACATTTGCACCAGCAGGTGCCTCCAGGATAATCCAAGCTTCAGTCTTTCCATGTTTGAGCGATAAGTGATCTTTAGCAAACTTACGATTTGGGTGATAATGAACCGGAAGTCTTTGATCTGGATCGAGGAGTTTCATTAACAATTCTGTACTTGCACCAAAAGTATTTAAGTGTTCAGAACCTAGCCATTGTTCTGGATTAGTAATAACAGAATCACGAAGATAACTGCCATCAGAAAGTGTTGATAGGCCCATAGTTTTCTCACCAAAGCGAGTTGTCATTGAGCCAATCCACTCTTCAGGACGCATCGGCCCACCAGGACCATTGCGTAGCGCCCCTATTCGGTATCCACCTTTATAGAAGTGATCAAATTGGTTTGAGGCGAGTTTCTGAGGAGTAATCATGGAAGTCAATTTACTATGACAATACTTTTTTCGCACTAACTCCAAATATTATTGCCAATATTGCTGGAAGTAGCATCGCCCAGCGCAAGGTGATTAAGTCTGATAAGAATCCAATAAGTGGTGGACCAATAACAAAGCCAAAATAGGCGACGCCGGTAACAAGCGCGACGCCTTCTGCTGCTGAAACCTCACCGGAATACTTTTCGTTCGCCATTTTTCCAGTAGCGCTAATCATCATTGGAATTACCGTTGATAGGCCAATTCCAAGTAAGAACCAACCAATAATTACGCCATAGATATTGCCAGCAATTAATCCCAATGCCAGGCCAGAGCCAGCAATTAAACCGGACCAGGTTAAGAGTTTTACTACGCCAAATTTATGTGCGAGAAAGTCACCAGATAATCTGCCGACAACCATTGTGAATGAGAAGAAGACATATGGCAGTGCTGACATAAATACCGATGCGTTGTAGCCCTCTCTAGCAAGAACACCACCCCAATCACTCGCCGCACCTTCACCTAAAGCACCACATAATCCAAGTAGACCAAGAATTAAGAATTTACTTGGCGTCTTTCGTCTCTCATGTTTTTCAAATGTATGTTGATCCGCCGCTGCTGGCAGAAACCAATTTTGGGTTATCAACGCAATTACAAAGATGAAAACTCCGATAACTAAGGCATGCACTCGAATTGAAACATTGGTTGTTGCAAGCAACCCACCGATTGCGCCACCGAGCAACCCACCGATTGACCACATCGCGTGGAAGGTACTCATTACTCGCTTTCCAGCTCGATCCTCAAGCGCTGCGGCATGCGCATTAATTGAAAGATCATGAATAGAAGAGAGAACACCATAAATAAATAGTGAGAATAGAAACCATTGAAGATTGAAAAGTAAACCAACAAGTGGAACAGCTAGGGCGAGGGTAAATGCGGAATACCTGCTAATTGGACCGCTGCCATACTTAGCAGCGCTGCGGCTTGCGGGACGCAAGGCTGTGAGTACGCCAACTGAAGCACAAAAGAGTGAAGCACCAAGAACGCCATTCGAAATATTTAATTCGCTTTTAAAATCTGGAATTCGTGAAACAAAGTTTCCTACAGAGAAGCCATTAATAAGGAATGCAATTAAAGTCGCAAGTCTAGGTTTTCGAAAGCCATCATCTTGAAACATGTGCCAATCGTATCTTTAGCCTCTACTCTTTACCCCATGTTAGAAATGAATGGCACTAATTTCATTGCTGAGAACGAACGCAATGGGAATCCGAGATCTTTATTTTGGCCGTGGGCTGCTGCAAATGTCTCATTACTTGCACTTTCATATGGTTCCTTTTTCCTTGGGTTTGGAATTTCTTTCTGGCAAGCAACATTTGCTGCGCTAATTGGAACCGTGGCCTCTTTCTTTCTAGTTGGAGTTAGTTCACTCGCTGGGAAACGTGCAAATGCTCCGACAATGACGCTATCTCGCGCAGCCTTCGGAGTTAAAGGAAATGTAGTTCCGGGCCTGCTTTCATATTTAATATTTGTTGGATGGGAGACAGTTTTGGTCTCACTTGCAACACTTGCAACCGAAACTGTTTTAACTCGAGTTGGAAATATTGAACCAAATGTCTCACGGATTCTAGGATTTGGAATTGCTGCTGGTTTAACTATTTTCGGCGGCGTACTTGGGTTTCAAGTAATTATGAAGCTGCAAAAAGTTCTAACTATTGCCACGATTGCCCTAACTGTTGGCTACATTGTTTTAACTGCAGATCAAGTTAATTGGAGCCAGGTTTCGGCAATCCCAGGCGGCAGTATTGAAGCTTTTCTGGGTGCTTTGATTTTTGGAATTACTGGAATCGGATTGGGCTGGGTAAATTCAGCCGCCGACTATTCAAGATACTTGCCACGGAGCGCATCTAGTAGAGGAGTTATTGGTTGGACAGTATTTGGGGCATCGATTGTTCCGATTACTTTAGTTATCTACGGCTCGCTCTTAGCAGGAAGTAGTAAAGCTTTAGGCGAAGCGATTGCATCAGATCCAATCGGAGCACTTACAACTTTGGTGCCAACTTGGTATCTAATCCCATTCGCCATCGTCGCAATACTTGGACTAATCGGCGGTGCAATTTTAGATCTTTACTCTTCTGGAATTACTTTAGTTTCAGTTGGGCTACCCGTTAAACGACACATCGCCGCTGCCATCGATGCCGTAATTATGGCGATTGGAACTATTTATATTGTCTGGATTGCTGGAGATTTCTTCGGCCCATTCCAAGGATTCCTAATAACACTCGGTGTTCCTATCGCTGTTTGGTCTGCAATATTTGTGGCAGATGTAGTTATGCGCAAGCGCGATTATGCAGAAGCAGAGTTGTTTAATTCAGAAGGTCGTTATGGCACCTGGAATTTTCGTTCACTCGGCTTACTTTTAGTTGGCTCAATAATTGGCTGGGGCTTTGTAACTAATACTTTTGCTAGTTGGCTATCTTGGCAGGGTTATTTCTTAAGTACCATCGGTGGCAAGAGCGGACCGTGGGCTTACTCAAATATTGGCGTAATTATTGCGTTGGTAATTGGTTTCTTTGGACACATTCTTCTGTCACGAAAGAATATTAAAAACCAAGAAAAATAGTTTTAACTACCAGCTTGTGTGAAGTGGTCGACCTTCGGCATAACCAGATGCAGATTGAATTCCAACTACTGCACGCTCGAAGAAATCATTAATACTTGTAGCTCCGGCATAAGTAAATGAAGATCTAACACCAGCAATAATTTCATCAAGCAAATCTTCAACGCCAGGGCGGGCTGGATCTATATACATTCTTGAAGATGAAATTCCTTCTTCAAATAGCGCTTTGCGTGCCCGATCAAAAGCACCTTCATTCGATGTTCGTGCAGCAACCGCACGAGCTGAAGCCATTCCAAAAGATTCTTTATAAAGGCGACCTGTGGCATCTTTATTGAGATCACTTGGAGACTCAAAAGTGCCAGCAAACCAAGATCCAATCATTACTTGGGAGGCACCTGCTGCAAGTGCCAAAGCAACATCGCGCGGATGGCGAACTCCACCATCAGCCCAAATATGTTTACCGTGCTTCTTGGCTTCTGCTGCGCACTCTAGAACTGCGGAAAATTGTGGTCGTCCAACACCAGTCTGCATACGCGTTGTGCACATAGCGCCTGGGCCAACTCCAACTTTTACAATATCTGCACCGGCTTCAATTAGTGCTCGGGTTCCATCAGCGGTAACAACATTTCCAGCAACAATTGGAATATTTGGTTTTAGCGCTCTAATCAATTTAAGCGCCTCAATCATTTTAATTTGATGGCCGTGCGCAGTATCGACTACGAGAACATCGGCACCAGCTTTTATTAAAGCATCGGCTTTTGCAGCGACATCTCCATTAATTCCAACTGCGCATGCAATTCTTAAATTCTTATCTGCATCGAGTGCTGGTTGGTAGAGCGTTGCACGTAGCGCGGCAGTCTTAGTCAAAATTCCAACTAACTTGCCACTCTTATCTACAACAGGTGCTAATCGACGACGTTGTGAGTTTAGAAAATCAAAAGCTGCGCGAGGTTCAATCGAATCAGGAACGGTTACTAAATCTTTGCTCATGATTAATTGGAGTTGAGTGAAACGATCAACTCGTTCACAATCTGCTTCGGTGACAATTCCAATCGGTCTGCCATCTTCAACAACTATGAGTGCGCCATGAGCTCGTTTATTAATTAAGTCGATTGCATCAGCAACAGTCTCGGTTGGTGAGAGTGTTACAGGAGTATCAAAGAATGTGTGTCGAGTTTTAACCCATTTAATTACATCGCTCACAACTTGAAGCGGAATATCTTGCGGAATAACAGCGATGCCACCCCGACGGGCAATTGTTTCAGCCATCCGGCGCCCCGAAATTGCGGTCATGTTGGCTACAACGATCGGAATAGTTGTTCCGGTGCCATCTTGGGTTGCGAGGTCAACATCCATACGGCTGGCAATATTTGATGAGCTTGGGACCATGAAGACATCGTCATAGGTCAGGTCGTGGCTGGGATTATTTAAGAAACGCACGTGGGCAAACTATACCCCTGCTAATGCGCAAGGCGGAAGGTATTGCTAGAGTCTTTGGCATGAGCGAGGACGAGGATTCAACTGACGACATTGTCACCGAGGAAATGCTCTGGGAGCGAATTCCAGAAACTCAAGGACTTGATCGGGCGAATACCTACTACGAATTAAGCGCAAGAATCTATGCGCGTGGCCAATATGACGAAGCGCTCGCACTTGCCGAAACCGCTCGCGATATTTATGCCGAACTCGGTTCAGTAGTTCCATCGGATGGTTTAGCTCAGGCTTACTCTGCAATTGGTTACAACTTAAATCAATTAAAACGAATGAATGAAGCTGCAACTGCAATGAGCAAAGCAGTCGAGCTTCTTCGGGAATCTAAGTCACCACTCGCAATTGATTTAGCTTGCACTCTTGGTGAATGGTGGTTCTCATCAAAGGAATATGAGAAGACAATTGAGTGTATGTCTGACTGCGTTCAGGAACATCTAGTTGATGGAAATGACAGCGGTGCTGCTAATGATTTACATCTAATTGGCTGTGCCTATCGCGAATTGAAAAATTATGGGCAAGCACTGGAATCTTTCCAAGAAGCTCGAGAATTATTTAAGAAGTTGAAGGAAGTAATCAATGTTGCAAGATGCGATCAAAAAATTGCGCATTGCCTAACTGAAATAGGTGATGGCGAAGGTGCGCTCGCAGCGGCACAGAAATCTTTAGATGTTTTCGTAACAGCGCATGACCATTATCGCGAGACTTATTCACTACTAGAGCTAGGTAAAGCCCAAATTGTTGCGGGCTTAGGTGAAGAAGGTTTGAATACTTTGGATCGGGTTCTAGAAATCGCCACAGACAATGAAAGTAAAGATTTCGAATTTATCTTAGAAATTGAGGGCCGTATGGCCGATGTCCTGCAATTACTTGGCCGCCAAGACGAAGCGAACGAAATTCGACGTCGAATAAAGGCCGTGGAAGAAGTTATTAACGAAGATTAGTTATTTAGGTGTTGCATCGCCCAGGCATACATCGCAATTGCGCCAGCCGCTGAAGCATTCATAGATCGAGTTGATCCATATTGTCTTATTGCTAATACAGTCTCACAGATATCAACAGCTTCATCTGACATGCCTGCTCCTTCTTGACCAAAGAAGAGAACGCATTTTTCAGGAAGTTTAGTTTTTTCAAGCTCTTTCGAAATTGGCAAATTATCAATTCCGATAATTGGGACGTCATTTTCGCGACACCATGTTTGAAAATCAGCAACTGTTGGATGATGTAAAACGTGGAGATATTTATCCGTAACCATTGCACCACGTTTGTTCCAATCACGTTTTCCAACTATGTGAACTTTGGAAACATTAAAGGCATTTGCAGTTCTAACTACAGAGCCGATATTCAAATCGTGTTGCCAATTTTCAATCGCAATCTGTAAGTCATGGCGTTTTGTATCTAAATCAGCCACAATCGCGGCAACGCTCCAATATCGATAATGATCCAAAACATTTCTGCGATCACCGTTTTCAAGAAGCTCGGGGTCAAAATGTTTTTCTGTTGGCCAAGGTTTTGGATGTGGACCAACGCCAACGACTGGATAGAATTCCCCAGGTCCAATTTCCGCGGTAGTCATACCCAAACAGTAGGGGGAGTTTGCATGAAGCAAAAATCCTGGGTCCCTATTTATTTGGCTCTCGGTTTGGTGTGGGGATGTTCGTTTATATTCATAAAGCTCGGTCTTGAATTCCTAACTCCAGTGGGAGTTGCTTTTGGAAGATGCGCACTTGGCGCGATGGCTCTTCTCTTAATCGTCAAAGTACGTGGAATTAAACTTCCAACAGAACGTTCGACCTGGGCCGCACTTTGGTTGGTGTCGCTTCTACTAAATGTCTTTCCAGGGATTCTCTTTGCATATGCCGAACAGCGAGTCACATCTGTTCTTGCTGGAATAATTAACGCAGGGACCCCGCTCACAACTTTGATATTTCTTTTAATATTTTTCCGCACCGAAAAAATAGCAAAGCACCAAATTATTGGTTTGATACTTGGCGGACTTGGCGTATTAACAGTCTTAGGAATTTGGAAAGGGATTGGTTCAAGTTCAGCCTCGGGAGTCATTGCTTTACTAGCTGCAATAACTTGTTACGGACTTTCATTCCCAGTGATACGTAAGTATTTAACACCATTAAAACTTCGCGCAGAGGCACTGGCTGCCGGTCAAGTTACTGCCGGAGCTTTAACCCTTCTGCCTTTCTATTTATTTAATGGAATTGCTAAAGATGAATATCGAATGGGACCGATCTTGGCAATGATTGCGCTTGGAGTTTTCGGTAGCGGCCTGGCATATATTTGGAATTTTCAAATTGTTGAACGTGCGGGTAGTTCAATTGCAAGCACGGTTACATACCTAACACCTGTAGTCGCAGTTTTCGTTGG
>WLJZ01000041.1 GCA_009701525.1 Actinomycetota bacterium | reverse complement strand
TTTTAGCTAATTCATTCGCTCTATTGGTGCTTACAAGCCAGTAGGGCGTTCTGTCTTTCAGGTCGCGAAGCTCAATTTTTATTGCAGTATTTATCCAGAATCGAATCTGCAAATATGACGCGGGATCGCCATCGACCCCTCTTGCTCTTTTATATTGTGTTGGCGTTAGCGGCTGAAAATTATGAATAAATGCCCGTTCGATTGCGGCAGGTCCCACCAATAGCCAACCTTTTGTAACAGTTATTTCTAACGCGCTCTTACTTTGCGCAATTAATAGAAGCAGAATTTGAATTGCAGAGATAATTATTGCTGCGCGTTCTCCGAGAGCGGCCCAGATAGAAAGCGAGAAGGATGCGGCCATAAAAACTGCGAATAACCAGAGCCACAAACTCCAACTTAATCTTTCCTGATATAGGGCAACGCCATAGTCTCGATCTTCATGCCGATTTATTTTCCCCACAGGCGCACGCTACGCCATATCTTGCGAAATATTTGCTCAAACAAATTCAAGGGTTAGGCTTAACCCATGAGTCGAATTCCCAGCACGGTTCCACCAGAGGGCGCACAAATTCCACCGCGCCATCCAAAAGCGCCAGAACCTGGAACTAAAATTCCATCGCACTTCGGTCACTGTTTTGGCTGTGGCGAACTACATCCAACCGGATTGCATCTAGTTGCTCACGCTGGCGCTGGTCAGAATTTAACTGCAGTCTTTACAGTTACCGAAAATCATCAAGGCGCTCCCGGTCTTGCTCATGGTGGATTGCTTTCACTCGCATTTGATGAAGCGCTCGGAAAATTAATGTGGTTAATTCGTTCTCCAGCTGTAACCGCAAGACTTGAAACAGATTTCCTACTTCCAGTTCCAATGGGTACAACGCTTCATATAACTGCAGAAATTACTGGCCAGGTAAATCGAAAAGTTTATTGCAGCGCTATTGGGCGAATTGGTAGTCCTGACGGTCCGATTGCAGTGCGGGCTGCATCTTTATATGTGATTGTCCCAATGCAACATTTCTTGGATAACGCACCAAAGGAATATCTAGAGCATGTAACTGCGCATCCAGAATTACTTGCATTTGTTGATCCAGAATTTGAAATTAATCCATGAGTGTAAAAGTCTTAATTACTCGCCTAGATGAATCAATCCCACTGCCAAGTTATGCCAAACCAGGGGATGCCGGAGCAGATTTAACCTCGCGCATCGATATCACCCTCCAACCTGGCGAACGGGCACTCGTCCCAACCGGAATTTCGATCGCACTTCCTAATGGATATGTCGCACTCGTTCACCCACGCTCTGGTTTAGCGATCAAACATGGTGTAACGATGGTTAATTCACCAGGAACAGTCGATGCTGGATTTCGTGGTGAGTTACAAATAATTTTAATTAATCACGATCCAAAAGAAGCGATCTCTTTTAAACGTGGAGATCGCATTGCCCAATTAGTTATTCAAGAAGTTGAAATCGCCGAATTTGTTGAAGTCGATTCCTTGCCTGGCTCAGATCGAGGTAGCGGTGGCTTTGGTTCAACTGGAGGCAAAAGCTAATGCAAGAAGAAGATAAGGCGAAAGTTGTAACGGCCCTTGGTGGCAAAAAAGGAATAATCGATTCAACGATTCCCTCATTAGTTTTTCTACTCACCTACAACATCACTCATAATCTTCGCGCCTGTCTTTATGTTTCGATTGCAACAGCCGTATTGCTTTTAATTTGGCGATTAATCAAGCGCGACACTTTGATGCACGCGATTTCGGGTTTCATCGGAGTGGCTTTCTGCGGTTGGTTCGCGTGGAAAACCGGCGCTGCAAAGGATTATTACGCTCCAAGCCTCTGGAAAAATTCTGGATTTATGTTGGTTTATTTAATTTCTATTCTCATTAAATATCCATTAATTGGAGTTTTGCTTGGACCAATCCTTGGTGAGAATCTCAATTGGCGTAAAGATCCAAAGCGACTTGCTGCATATACCAAGGCAACTTGGATTTGGTTCGCGCTCTTTGCTATTCGTCTCGGAGTTCAGTATCCATTGTTCAAAGCAGACCAACTAAATGCTCTTGGAATTGCCAATATTTTCTTAGGTTTTCCACTCTATCTTGCAACGCTCTGGGGAACTTGGCTGGTTATTAAATCAGTTCCGATTACAAAAGCCGATTAATTATTAGAGATAAAACAGTTCTTCAATAGCTCTTCTGCTGCTGCTGTTGCAACGAAGAGAAGCTCATCTCCTGCAGAGTAGACATCATGCGCATGCGGTGTAATAACTTGGCCATCTCGAACTATTGCAGCAAGAGTTGCATTCTCAGGAAGCTTTACTTCCTCAACTGTGCGACCTAAACATTGAGCTTCTTCGGGAAGCGTGATTTCAACGAGGCTGGCCTCACCTTTTTGGAGTGAGAATAAGCGAACTACATCGCCAACAGAGACTGCCTCTTCAACAATCGCAGAGATGATTCGTGGTGTCGAGACTGAAACATCGACGCCCCATGAAGAATCAAACATCCATTCATTCTTTGGGTGATTCACGCGAGCAACAACTCTTGGAACGCCATATTCAGTCTTAGCAAGAAGCGAGGCAACAAGATTAACTTTGTCATCCCCTGTGGCTGCAATTAAAACTTGGCAGGTATCTAACTTGGCATTATCAAGTGAGGAAATTTCGCAAACATCAGCCATTAACCATTCGGCACTTGGAACGCTCTCCATCTTTAAAGCTTTTGGATCACGGTCAATCAGAAGAACGTGATGGCCATTTTCAATAAGTTCGCGCGCAATAGAGCGACCAACATTTCCGGCTCCGGCAATAGCAATCTTCATAGTTACTAAGCCTCTTCCGGTGATTTTGCTAGCGCAGCTTCCACATTTTTTATTTCATTATCAGTGACCATAACGTGGACCAAGTCGCCCTCTTGAAGAACTGTGTTCTCGGTTGGAATCATGCCTTCACCTAAGCGTGTTACGAAAGCAACGCGAGCTTTCGTAGATTTTTCAATAAGTGAAACTGGTTGTCCAAACCAATCGTGATGAAGATGAACTTCACAGAGCTGAACAACGCCACTTGCATCGCGCCACTCTGAACGTGAACCCTCGGGCGCCAGGCGACGAATAATCTGGTCTGTTGTCCATAAAACTGTCGCGACTGTTGGGATTCCAAGTCGTTGGTAAATTTCTGCACGCGCTGGGTCGTAAATTCGCGCTACAACTTTCTCAACACCATAAGTTTCACGCGCAACTCGCGCTGCAAGAATATTTGAATTATCGCCATTTGAAACTGCAGCAAATGCATCCGCTTTTTCAATACCTGCTTCAAGCAAGATATCTCTATCAAAACCAACTCCAGCAATTGTCTGACCTTTGAAATCTGGGCCTAATCTGCGGAATGCTTCACGATTTTGATCAATAATTGTGACGGAATGTCCGGCAGCCTCTAAATCATTGGCAAGACCAGATCCGACTCGACCGCAACCCATAATGACAACGTGCACGAAGTACAACTTACACCCTTAAGGTTGCCCTATGGAATCCAACATTCGGAACGCCGAAAGTTCGTTAAAAGTAGGCGACCGAGTAACGGTTGAAATTGGTCCAGTCGCCCATGGTGGCCATTTTATTGCGCGTCACAAGGGTCAAGTTATTTTTGTGCGATATGCAATTACTGGCGAAGAGGCGGTAGTTGAAATTACCTCTGTATCTTCAAAGTTGGCCCGCGGTGATGCAATCGAAATCATTAAGCCATCAAAAGATCGAGTTGTCCCACCATGTAAATATGCAGTACCTGGTGGTTGTGGTGGTTGCGATTTCCAACATATTGAAGTTTCAGCACAGCTTGAATTAAAGCGCTCAGTTATTCGTGAACAATTTTCAAGGCTCGGCAAAATTGAAATTGATTTAGATGTAGTTGCAGTTGAACCCAAGAATGGCCTGCACTGGCGTACACGTATGGATTTCGCTATTTCGAAGAATGGCAAGCCTGGACTTTATGCTGCGCGAAGTAAAGAGGTTATTGAGATTGATAAATGTTTGATCGCAGTTGAGGCGATAAATGACGACGCAATGTTTGGAAGAAATTGGAAGGGCGATGATCGACTAGAAGTAGCAGTCTCTAATTCTGGCGAGAAGAATGTATCTAGAGGTGGGCGAAGTATTTCTGGCCCAACACAATTGCATGAAGTAGTTGGCGAACACACCTACGAAATTTCACCCACTTCATTCTGGCAGAGCCATAGCGCTGCTCCAACTACGCTAACTAAATTAGTAATGGATTTATTAGCGCTTCGGCCAGGAGATCAAGTATGTGATCTATATGGGGGAGTCGGGCTATTTACTGGACCAATGGCGGAAGATGTCGGTGATATTGGAAAAGTGCATTTGATCGAATCAAGTCATCGAGCAACACAAGATGCGCTGAAAATTTTTGAAAAGCAGAAAAATGTTCTGGTTCACTCCGGAAGAGTTGAACAGAAATTGCCGCTGATAAATCGAGTCGATGTGATTCTCTTAGACCCACCTAGAACAGGTGCGGGTGAAATGGTCGTTAAACAAATGATGGCCAAGAAACCCCGAACAATTGTTTATGTCTCCTGCGATCCGGCCTCCATGGCTCGCGATGCCAAACAACTCGAAGAGGGTGGGTATCACCTAAATCACATGGTTGGCTTCGACCTATTTCCGATGACGCACCACGTGGAATGTGTGGCTCGCTTTTCTCTCGGTTAAGATGGCGCCATGAGCAAAAATTCTTTTAATTCCAAGGTTGAGATCGAAGTATCGGGTAAGAAATACGAAATCTTTGACATCACCAAATTACCCGCAGCAGATTCACTCCCATTTAGCTTAAAGGTCTTGCTAGAGAATTTACTCCGCACCGAAGATGGCGCGAATATCACCGCAACTCAGATTGAAGCACTTGCCAATTGGAATCCCGATTCCGAACCAGATACCGAAATTCAATTTACGCCTGCTCGCGTGATCATGCAGGATTTCACTGGAGTGCCCTGCGTAGTTGATCTCGCAACTATGCGCGAAGCAATTGTTGAACTTGGCGGCGACCCAGCAAAAGTTAATCCCTTGGCGCCAGCTGAATTAGTTATTGATCACTCTGTAATTGCAGATAAATTTGGAACCAATACTTCATTTGAAGAGAACACAGATATTGAGTATCAGAGAAACCAAGAGCGCTATCGCTTCTTGCGCTGGGGACAGAGCGCCTTTGATGAATTCAAGGTTGTTCCACCAGGAACTGGAATTGTTCACCAAGTAAATATTGAATACTTGGCTCGCGTAATTATGACTCGCGAAGTTAACGGAGTGCTGCGTGCATATCCAGACACTGTCGTTGGAACTGACTCACATACAACAATGGTTAACGGTCTCGGAGTTTTGGGATGGGGCGTTGGCGGAATTGAGGCAGAGGCAGCGCTTCTTGGGCAGCCAGTCTCAATGCTTATTCCACGAGTTGTTGGTTTCAAGTTAAATGGTCAGCTTCCTATCGGAACAACTGCAACCGATTTAGTTTTAACTATTACTGAAATGCTACGTAAGCACGGAGTTGTAGGAAAGTTTGTTGAATTTTATGGACCTGGCGTCACCGCACTGCCAATGGCAAACCGCACCACAATTGGAAATATGTCGCCAGAATATGGATCAACTTGTGCAATCTTCCCAATCGATGAGGAGACCATTCGCTACCTATCTTTGACGGGGCGAAGCGCAGAACAATTAGCTCTAGTGGAAGAGTATGCAAAGCGCATTGGAATCTGGCATAACCCAAATAAAGCGCCAAGATATTCTGAAACTTTAGAGTTGGATCTTGCAACAATTGTTCCCTCCATTGCCGGACCAAAGCGCCCGCAAGATCGCATCCAACTTTCTGAATCCAAAGTTTCATTCGAGAAAGTTCTACCAACATATTTCACAGATAAAACTACAAAGTCAGCGGTTGATATCACCCTAGATGGAAAATCAACCTCAGTCTCAAATGGTGCTGTAGTAATTGCATCGATTACATCTTGCACAAATACCTCGAATCCGAGCGTAATGATTGGTGCTGCGCTTCTAGCAAAGAAGGCAGTTGAGAAGGGGCTACGTAGTAAGCCTTGGGTTAAAACCACATTGGCTCCGGGCTCTAAAGTTGTAACTGATTATTATGATCGCGCCGGACTTACTACTTACATGGATCAACTCGGCTTCAATCTTGTTGGCTACGGCTGTGTGACTTGCATCGGAAACTCTGGTCCACTCCCAGCGCCAATTAGTAAAGCAATTAACGAGAATGATCTTGCCGTAACGGCAGTTCTTTCTGGTAACCGAAACTTTGAGGGTCGAATCAGTCCAGACATCAAGATGAACTACCTAGCTTCACCACCACTTGTTGTTGCATATGCACTTGCCGGAACAATGGATCACGATTTCGAGAAAGATTCAATTGGCAAAGATACGAATGGAAATGATGTCTATCTAAAAGATATCTGGCCAACAACTGAGGAAATACAGAGCGTTATAAATGCTTCAATTTCATCAGAGATGTTCACAAAGGATTATGCAACTGTTTTCGAGGGCGATCATCGCTGGAAATCACTAGCTACCCCTAGCGGAAAAGTATTTGAGTGGGATTTGAAATCTACATATGTTCGAAAGCCACCATACTTCGAAGGAATGCCAAGAAATCCAGAGCCAGTTAAAGATATTTTAAAAGCCCGAGTAATGGCAGTCCTTGGTGATTCAGTAACAACAGATCACATCTCGCCAGCTGGAAATATTAAGGCTGATTCACCAGCTGGAAAATATTTGGCAGAGCATGGAATTGATCGCGCAGATTTCAACTCATATGGATCACGCCGTGGAAATCATGAAGTTATGATTCGCGGAACTTTCGCAAACATTCGCTTAAAGAATTTATTGTTGGATGGTGTTGAAGGTGGATTCACTAAGAATTTCTTAGATAGTGGAAGCCAGGCAACTATTTACGATGCATCTATGGCATATCAGGCAGCAAAGATTCCATTAGTAATTCTTGCCGGAAAAGAATATGGATCTGGTTCATCACGTGACTGGGCCGCTAAAGGAACCGCGCTACTTGGCGTTAAGGCGGTAATAGCAGAATCATTCGAACGTATTCATCGCTCTAACTTAATTGGAATGGGAGTTCTCCCACTTCAATTCCCAGCTGGACAGAGCGCAACATCACTTGGCTTAATTGGAGATGAAGAATTTTCAATCCTCGGAATCGAAGCCCTAAATACTGGGGGAGTTCCAAAGGTTCTAAAGGTAATAGCCGGAGATAAGAGCTTTGATGCAGTAGTTCGTATTGATACCCCAGGCGAAGCGGATTACTACCGGCACGGTGGAATCATGCAATA
>WLJZ01000040.1 GCA_009701525.1 Actinomycetota bacterium | reverse complement strand
TTTGATAACGCTTTCGCAAAAGCCGACGTATTAGTTTCGCCTGTTACTCCAACCACGGCATTTAAAATTGGCGAGAAGAGCAATGATCCTGTTGCGATGTATTTGAGCGATATCGCGACAATTCCAGTAAACATGGCAGGTATCGGTGGCATGAGTCTTCCAGTTGGGCTTGCTGATGAAGATGGACTGCCAGTTGGTCTTCAAATCATGGCTCCAGTAATGCAAGATGATCGTTTTTATCGTGTTGGCGGAACGCTAGAAGCAGCCCTACTTTCAAAGTGGGGTAAGCCAATACTTTCCAACGCTCCAGATTTAGCGGTGAAGTAATGTCACTTGATTACGCAGCCGCAACCCAAAAATTTGAGCCGACTCTTGGCTTAGAAGTTCACGTTGAATTAAATACAAATTCAAAGATGTTCTGCTCTTGTGCAACTGAATTTGGAGCCGAACCAAATACCCAAACTTGTCCGGTCTGCCTTGGACTACCTGGCGCACTTCCAGTAGTGAATGGCAAAGCTATTGAGAGCACTATTTTAATTGGCCTTGCTCTTAACTGTTCGATTGCACCATATAGTCGCTTTGCCCGTAAGAATTATTTCTATCCAGATATGCCAAAGAATTTCCAAACATCGCAGTATGACGAACCAATCTGTGTAGATGGATATCTTGATGTTGAAATCGAAACTGATGAAGGTCCAAGAGTTTTCCGAGTTGATATCGAACGTGTGCACATGGAAGAGGACACCGGAAAGTCGCTCCACGTTGGTGGTTCAACTGGTCGAATTCATGGCGCTGAGTATTCGTTGCTTGATTACAACCGGGCCGGAATTCCATTGGTTGAAATCGTTACAAGAATTATTCCTGGTACTGGGAAATACGCACCACAAGTTGCACGTGCATATGTGACTCAACTTCGCGACATTCTTCGCTCACTTGGAGTTAGCGATGTAAAGATGGAACAAGGATCACTTCGTTGCGATGCCAACGTTTCACTTGCGCCAATTGGCAGCGGCTTACTTGGAACTCGAAGTGAAACTAAGAATGTGAATTCACTTCGTTCAGTTGAACGCGCTCTTACCGGAGAAATCGAGCGCCAAGCTAATCGCCTCGAAGCAGGGGAGCGCATCATTCAAGAGACGCGTCACTTCTTAGAAGAGAGTGGGCTTACACGTCCTGGTCGTTCTAAAGAGCAGGCCGAGGATTATCGATATTTTCCAGAACCAGATTTAGTTCCAGTTACCCCTGATGCAAAGTGGATTGAAGAACTCCGGGCCAAGTTGCCAGAGAATCCTGCAGATCGTCGCAAGCGGTTACAGAAAGAGTGGAACGTTCCTGATTCAGAGATGAATTCCCTAATTAATGCTGAGCTTGTTGATGTTGTAGAAGAGACAATCAAACTTGGCGCAGAACCAACTCGCGCCCGTACTTGGTGGCTTGGTGAAATTTCTCGCCTTGCTAATGAGAAGGAAGTTGCACCGACTGCACTTATAACTACAGCTTTTGTTGCTGAAATCATTGCGTTAATTTCTAGTGGAGATCTAACCGATAAGTTGGCCCGCCAAGTTGTTGAAGGTGTTGTTAATGGCGAAGGATCGCCTAAAGCTGTAATTGAAAAGCGCGGACTTAAAGTTGTTTCAGATGACTCAGCGCTAATGGTTGCGATTGAAGCCGCTATTGCTGCGCAACCAGATACGGCTGAACGTATTCGTGGCGGAAATATTCCAGCCGCTGGTGCGCTAATTGGCGCAGTTATGAAGGCAACTGGTGGTCAAGCCGATGCCGCCAAGGTTCGTGAATTATTATTGAAGCACCTAGGTCAGGGATAGGAAGACAATGAGCAACTCCATGAAGCCACGTTCTGGTTTGGTTACTGATGGAATGGAGCGCGCCCCGGCACGCGGAATGTTGCGAGCTGTTGGAATGGGCGATGAAGATTTTGCTAAGCCACAAATTGGTATTGCATCTTCTTGGAATGAAATTACACCTTGCAATCTCTCATTAGATCGCTTAGCTAAAGCTTCAAAGAAAGGCGTTATTGATGCCGGTGGTTTTCCAATGCAATTTGGAACAATCTCTGTTTCAGATGGCATTTCAATGGGACACGAAGGAATGCACTTCTCACTTGTTTCGCGCGAAGTAATTGCCGACTCAGTCGAAACAGTTATGCAAGCAGAACGTCTAGATGGCATGGTTACTTTTGCAGGTTGCGATAAATCACTTCCTGGAATGATGATGGCGGCAGCGCGAATCGATGTTGCATCTGTGTTTGTCTATGCCGGCACAACTCTTGCTGGTTCAGTTGATGGTAAAGATGTAACAATTATTGATGCCTTTGAAGCAGTTGGTGCATGTGCTCGCGGGCTTATTTCACAAGAGCAGGTAGATAAAATTGAACGCGCAATCTGTCCTGGTGAAGGCGCATGTGGTGGCATGTATACCGCCAACACAATGGCCGCAGTAGGAGAAGCTATTGGGCTCTCACTTCCGGGCTCAGCATCTCCCGCAGCAGTTGATCGTCGCCGCGATGATTACGCAGTTAAATCTGGCGCTGCAGTTGTTGAATTAATTCGAAAAGGAATTACAACTCGCCAAATCTTGACTAAGAAAGCCTTCGAAAATGCAATCACAGTAGTAATGGCACTTGGTGGTTCTACAAATGCAGTTCTGCATTTACTTGCAATTGCCAACGAAGCCGAAGTTGATTTAACACTTGAAGATTTCCATCGCATAGGTTCTAAGGTGCCACTCCTAGGCGATCTAAAGCCTTTTGGAAAATATGTTATGACTGATATCGATCGTGTTGGTGGAATTCCAGTTGTTCTTCGAGCGCTTCTAGATGCCGGATTACTTCACGGAGATTGTTTAACGGTTACCGGTAAGACAATGGCTGAAAATCTTGCAGATATCACACCTCTAGATCCAGATGGCGATGTGCTTCATGCGATTAAATCTCCACTATCTACTGCTGTTGGAATCACAATTCTTGGTGGTTCACTCGCTCCTGAAGGCGCAGTATGTAAAACAGCAGGAATCGGTGTTGAAAAGTTTGAAGGACCAGCTCGGGTTTTCGAACGTGAACAAGCAGCAATGGAAGCGCTAGAAAATGGAACAATTAAAGCTGGCGATGTAGTTGTTATTCGCTACGAAGGTCCAAAGGGCGGACCAGGTATGCGCGAGATGTTGATGATTACTGGCGCAATTAAAGGTGCGGGACTTGGAAAATCAACGTTGCTATTAACCGATGGTCGATTTAGCGGTGGAAGTACCGGACTCTGTGTTGGTCACGTTGCACCTGAAGCGGTAGATGGTGGACCAATTGCATTTATTAAAGATGGCGATCTGATTCGCATTGACACTATTGCGCGAACACTAGATTTATTAGTTGATGAAGCGGAATTAGCGGAGCGCCGCAAGAATTTCAAACCAATTCCTCATAAGTATAAGCGCGGGGTTCTGGCCAAATATTCAATGGTCGTGGGCTCGGCATCAAAGGGCGCGGTCTGCGGATAATTTCCAAAGTGCCCCGGTCTAAATAGTGAGATGTCTTACTTAGGGGTTGACCAAATGAGGGCGACAGGGGAGAATTCACTCATGACTTCAGTCGTGGTAATTGGTGAGCGCACGCTCTAGTGAATAACTAGTTCGTGTGCTACCCCTCAGTGGAAACTGAGGGGTTTCTCATTTGATGAGCAATTATCGAGAATTTATTAGAGAGAGAAGGGAGATGAACATGGGCGATACAACAAAAATGACGGGGGCAAGTGCACTTGTCAAAGCGTTAGAAGCTTCTGGCGTTGATGTCATGTTCGGAATCCCAGGCGGTGCAATTTTGCCGGCATACGATCCAATTTTTGATAGCAAGATTCGCCACATTTTAGTTCGACATGAACAAGGTGCTGGACATGCTGCAACCGGTTATGCGCAAGCAACCGGACGCGTTGGAGTTTGCATCGCAACTTCAGGACCAGGTGCTACAAACTTAGTTACACCACTTGCTGATGCTCAAATGGATTCAGTTCCAATTGTTGCAATCACCGGCCAAGTTGCTTCAGGTGCAATCGGAACAGATGCATTCCAAGAAGCAGACATTCGTGGAATCACAATGCCAGTTACAAAGCATTCATTTCTTGTAACCGATCCAGCAGATATCGCACGAAGTATCGCTGAGGCCTTTCACATTGCAAGCACTGGGCGACCAGGTGCAGTACTAGTTGATATTGCAAAAGATGCACTTCAGATGTCAACTGAGTTCAATTATCCAAAGTCAATAAATCTTGGGGGATACCATCCAAAAATGGATGCAACTCCAGAATCGATTCGGGATGCTGCTGCGCTAATTGCACAATCAAAGTCTCCGGTGCTTTATGTTGGTGGCGGTGCAATCAAGGCCGAAGCACATAAAGAGTTATTGAAACTTGCAGAATTAACCGGAGCTCCAGTTGTTACAACGCTTATGGCGCGTGGTGTTTTCCCAGATTCACATCCGCAACATCTTGGTATGCCAGGAATGCACGGAACTGTTGCCGCTGTAACAGCGCTGCAAAAGGCAGATTTGCTAATTACTTTAGGCGCACGATTCGATGATCGTGTTACTGGAAAACTCTCAACTTTCGCACCAGGTGCAAAGGTTATTCATGCAGATATTGATCCGGCAGAAATCGGAAAGAACCGTCGTGCAGATGTTGGTCTAATTGGAGATTTGAGATTAACAATCGATGCCTTGATTCCTGCAATCAAGAATGAGTTTAAGAAGAGCCAACCAGATATAACTGCCTGGGTTAATCAAGTTAATGGCTGGCGCTCTAGATTCCCACTCGGATATGACCAACCAACCGATGGCAGCGTTTCACCACAATATGTGATTGAACGAATCGGAAAACTCTCTGGACCAGATTCAATTTATGTTGCCGGTGTTGGTCAACACCAGATGTGGGCATCACAATTTATTTCATATGAAAAGCCAAGAACTTGGTTGAACTCTGGCGGTCTTGGAACTATGGGTTACGCCGTTCCTGCTGCGATGGGTGCAAAGGTTGGCGCACCTGACACAACAGTTTGGGCGATCGATGGTGATGGTTGCTTCCAAATGACGAACCAAGAATTAGTAACCTGTGCACTAAACAATATTCCAATTAAGGTCGCAGTTATCAATAACGAAAGTCTAGGCATGGTTCGCCAATGGCAGACCTTGTTCTACAACGAGCGTTATTCAAATACCGAACTTCATTCAAAGCGAATTCCAGATTTTGCAAAGCTTGCTGATGCAATGGGTTGCGTTGGCTTAACTTGTGATTCAACTGCGGATGTAGATAAGACAATTGCTAAGGCGATGGAGATAAATGATCGCCCAGTTGTTGTTGATTTCAGTGTTCACCGTGATGCCATGGTTTGGCCGATGGTTGCAGCTGGAACTTCAAATGATGAAATCGTAAATGCGCGGTCACTTGCGCCAATCTGGGATTCACAGGAGCTCTAAAATGACACAATCACATCCAGACGCACCTTCATCTAGCTACTCAATATTAAAGACGCGCACGCTCTCAGTTTTAGTTGAGAACAGCCCCGGAGTTCTGGCGCGCGTATCCTCACTATTTTCACGACGTGGTTACAACATTGATTCATTGGCGGTTGGGCCAACCGAGAATCCAAATTTCTCGCGAATGACAATTGTTATAAATGTTGAAGATCACGCACTTGAACAAGTAATTGCGCAATTGGATAAATTGATTAACGTAATTAGCATCACCGAGCTTGATCCAGTTGTATCAGTTCAACGCGAACTTCTATTGGTAAAAGTTTCAACTGATGAGAAGACTCGATCTCAAGTTCTAGAGACTGTCCAACTCTTCCGCGCCAAGGTGGTAGATGTGGCACAGGATGCCGTGACCATCGAGGCGACCGGAAATACCGAGAAGATTTCAGCCTTACTTCGGGTCCTAGAGCCATTTGGCATCTTGGAACTCATCCAATCAGGCTTGGTTGCGATGTCTCGAGGGCTAAAACCAGGCTCGATTTCAGATGTGAAGAAATAAAAAATAGGCTTACCCCAGTAATCAACTAACAGAAAGAGGAAGGTCATAACAGTGGCAACCCAGTATCACGACGAAGATGCCGATCTAGCAATTATTCAATCTAAGAAGGTTGCAGTAATTGGATACGGCTCACAAGGACATGCACACGCTCTTTCACTTCGCGATAGCGGAGTAGATGTTCGAGTTGGTTTGGCAGAAGGTTCAAAGTCTCGCGCAAAGGCAGAATCAGAAGGGCTTCGCGTTCTATCTGTTGCTGATGCAGTTAAAGAGGCAGATGTAGTTATGTTGCTTGCACCAGATCACGTGCAACGTCATATCTACAACGACTCAATCAAGCCAAATATCAAGCCAGGTTCTGCGCTTTTCTTTGGCCACGGTTTCAATATTCGTTTTGGTTACATCAAGCCAGAAGCAAATATCGATGTTGCAATGGTTGCACCAAAGGGCCCAGGCCACTTAGTACGTCGTGAGTACTCAGCAGGTCGCGGAGTTCCGGTTTTGGTTGCAGTAGAACAAGATGCAACAGGCGCTGCTTGGCCACTAACACTTTCATATGCAAAGGCAATCGGCGGACTTCGCGCTGGTGGAATCCTTACAACATTTACTGAAGAGTGCGAGACCGATCTATTTGGCGAGCAAGCAGTACTTTGTGGTGGCGCATCTCAACTAGTTCAATATGGATTTGAAACCCTTATTGAAGCTGGATACCAACCAGAAGTTGCTTACTTCGAATGTCTACACGAACTCAAGTTGATTGTTGACTTGATGTACGAAGGTGGAATTGCAAAACAACGTTGGTCAGTTTCTGATACTGCTGAATATGGCGATTACATTTCAGGTCCACGTGTTATCGACCCAAGCGTTAAGGCAAACATGAAGGCAGTACTAGCCGATGTTCAAAATGGAACATTCGCCAAGCGCTTCATCGATGATCAAGATGCTGGAGCACCAGAATTTAAGTCACTTCGCGCAAAGGGCGAAGCGCATCCAATTGAGGCTGTTGGCCGTGAACTTCGCAAGATGATGTCATGGGTTAAGGGCAACAACAATGATGATTACAAGGAAGGTGCTGCTGCGCGTGGCTAAACCTGTTGTTTTAATTGCGGAAGAACTTAGTCCCGCAACGTTAGAAGCGTTGGGACCAGATTTTGAAGTACGCAACTGTGACGGCGCTGATCGCGGGCAACTACTTGCCGCGCTTGCTGCCGGAGTAGATGCAGTACTAATTAGATCTGCAACCAAGATGGATGCGGAAGCAATTGCCGCTGCCAAAGGGTTGAAAGTTATTGCACGCGCTGGTGTTGGCTTAGATAACGTAGACATTCCTGCAGCTACTGCAGCAGGTGTCATGGTTGTTAACGCCCCAACTTCAAATATTGTGAGCGCCGCTGAGTTAGCAATCTCTTTGCTACTTGCATCTGCTCGCTTTATTTCTCCAGCACATGCCGCACTTCGCAATGGCAAGTGGGCGCGTTCAAAATACACAGGCGCTGAACTATTTGAAAAGACTCTAGGAATTGTTGGATTTGGTCGCATCGGTCAATTAGTTGCATCTCGTATGCAGGCATTTGGAATGGATGTAGTTGCATACGATCCATACCTACAACCTGCTCGTGCTGCTCAGCTTGGAGTTCGACTAGTTGAATTAGATGAACTTCTTAAAATTTCTGATTTCATCACAATCCACCTTCCAAAAACTAAAGAGACCGCAAACTTAATTGGCGTTGAAGCGTTA
>WLJZ01000004.1 GCA_009701525.1 Actinomycetota bacterium | reverse complement strand
TGGTCAAAACCCCACGCTAGGCCAGCGACGAAACCTGCTCTAAAACAATCCCCAACCCCGGTTGGGTCCATTTTGCTGCGCTCTTGCGGAACACCAACTAATATCGAATCTTTTCCATGTTCATCAATTCGTGCACCAGCAGAACCCAATGTAATTACTCGAACTTGAACCTTGCTAAATATTTCAGCATCGCTCCAGCCGGTTTTTTGGATAGTGAGCGCTAATTCATATTCATTTAAAAATAGATATTTTGCACCTTCGATTAACAACTTGATTGCCTCGCCATCCATGCGGGCAAGTTGCTGCGATGGATCAGCGGCGAATGCAATTCCCAGGTCTCGCGCACTCTGGCTGTAGTTGATCATCGCATCTGGATCATCTGGCGAAATTATCAGCAGGTCAAACTTTCCAGCTTTCTCAATTATCGGAGCTAATTCAATCTCTCGTGCCTCGCTCATAGCTCCGGGAAAGAAGGATGCAATTTGATTTAGTTCTAGATCGGTAGTCACCATAAAAGACGCGGTTAATAATTCTTTTGAGATCCTTACATGAGCCGTATCAACACCATGTCTAGTTAACCAAGAATCATAATCTGCCCAATCAGTTCCGACTGCGGCGATTAGTGCGGGATTTAAGCCAAGAGCACCGATGCCAAATGCAATATTTGCTGCAGTGCCACCGCGGCGAACATCTAACCCATCGACTAAAAATGAGAGCGAAACTTTATCCAAAGATTCCGCGACTAAGGAGTCGGTGAATTTGCCTGGAAAGGTCATCAAATGATCACGACCAACAGAACCAGCGCAGGCAATTTTCATAAGGTAATTATGGCCCCGCGATTTTCGATAGCTAAATTAGTTGAATGAATCGCCGCAGGCACATGAGCCTTGGGCATTTGGATTATCGATTGTGAAGCCTTGCTTCTCAATGGTGTCAACGAAATCGATTGAAGCGCCCATCAAATATGGGGTGCTCATCTTGTCTGTAACAACGCTAACGGCGCCAAATTTGGTAACGGTATCGCCATCAAGAGCGCGATCATCAAAATAAAGTTGGTAGCGAAGACCAGAACAGCCACCTGGTTGAACTGCAACGCGCAGACTTAAATCATCGCGACCTTCTTGAGCCAATAGCGCGGCTACTTTGCCTGCTGCTACTTCAGTTAGAACTATTCCTGTTGCAGGGGCGCCAGTAATTGTTACCTCTTGTGAAGTTTCTGTGCTCATCGCTCTCCCAATCTTTAAGCAAAAACTATTATTTTGATTCGTGAATGCGCTAAGGCTACTCCATAATGTCCCCATGAGCAGAACAAGACTTTCCGAATTACTTTTGCTTGGGCAGGGCAGCGACCTGCAGAGCGAACGTGGAGTGTCTTGTACTGGCGAACTGCCAGAGCCGAGTGACCCTAAATTAGTTGAACGTGCCATAGCCGCCCGAGCCGCCCTAGGAGATAGAGCGATGATTCTGGGTCACCACTACCAACGTGATGAAGTAATCGCTTTTGCCGACATAACGGGCGACTCATTCAAATTAGCTCAAGCTGCGGAAGCTAATTCAAGTGCCGAGTTTATTTTCTTCTGCGGGGTTCACTTTATGGCCGAGAGCGCAGATGTTCTGACATCTAAAGATCAAAAAGTTATTCTCCCCGATCTTGCAGCGGGCTGTTCAATGGCAGATATGGCAAGTGCAAAACAAGTTGATGATTGCTGGAGCGCACTCGAGAAAATGGGCGTTGCCGCAAAAACTATTCCAATTACATATATGAATTCCTCAGCTGCCATTAAATCTTTCACTGGGAAAAATGGTGGCGCGGTTTGCACATCTTCTAATGCAACTCGTGCGATGAATTGGGCCTTTGAACAAGGCGAGAAAATTCTCTTTCTTCCAGATCAACACTTAGGTAGGAATACTGCAGTTTTGAATTTAGGTCTATCTCTTGATGATTGCGTTCTCTGGAATCCTTGGAAACCAAATGGCGGTTTAACAGAAGTTCAAATTGCGCAAGCTAAAGTTATTTTGTGGCGTGGCCATTGTTCGGTCCATGGCCGATTCACTTTGGAGAACATAACTGCGATGCGCGAAAAACTTCCAGGTGTAAAGATTCTTGTCCATCCTGAGTGCCAACATGAAGTTGTATCAAACGCTGATGTGGTCGGCAGTACTGAAATGATCATAAAGACCATTGAGAATTCCCAAATCGGAAGTAAATGGGCCATTGGTACTGAACTCAATTTGGTTGCCAGATTGGCTAAGCGATTTCCAGATCGCGAGATTCACTTCTTAGATAAGACAGTTTGCTACTGCTCGACAATGAATCGAATTGACCTGCCGCACTTGGTCTGGGCGATGGAATCCCTCATTGAAGGAAGGCTTGTAAACCAAATTTCAGTAGACACAGAGGTCGCAAAGTACGCAAAAGTTGCGCTAGAGCGAATGCTCGCTCTACCGTAGCCACATGAGCAAATCTGAGAACTCTCCGGAGAAAAAAGGTAAGGCAACACCAAAGCGAAAAGATGCTGTTGCTAAAACTAAAATTAACTCTATAACCGCACCAGTCTCCAAAGCTGATCGCGCAAAGAATCGCGAATCCCTAAAAGCTGCAAGAGCCGAAGCTAGAGCTGCCTATATGCGCGGCGATCAAAATGCGCTCCCCGCAAGAGATCGTGGACCAGTAAAGAAATTTGTTCGCGATTACATCGATTCCAAGCGTTCACTCGGTGAATACTTCCTGCCGCTAATGGTTATTGTTTTGATGTTGACTCTAGTTCCTTCAGTTGAAATCAGATTCTTTGCAATCATTCTTATGTATTCAGCTATGGCCTACTCAGTGATTTTCGGATTCGTAGTAAGTGCGCGCATCAAGAAACTCGTAGCCGAGAAATTCCCAGGTGAATCTACAAAAGGTCTTGGCATCTACGGCTGGCTTCGATCTACCCAGATGCGACGTCTACGTGCGCCATCACCGCAGAAAAAACTCGGCGATTCAATCTAATTTTCTTTTTTCGGCGTAACCTGTAGCCATGTCTAAGAAAATCGCGAACCTGATACTTGCCCTCGGTTTAGTGGCGCTTCCGGCTACTGCCTTCGCAGATGATCATGATCGAAATGAACCAGAGCATTCCATCTCAGATGCCCATGAAGGCATTGAGGGTGGAGAGTTCTTGGCGGCAGGCGCCGGATTGGTTGTTGCCTTAGGACTCGCCTTCATGATTGGGCGACGCTCTAGGAAAAAAGATTGATCTAGTGCTAGTTTTTCCCCGCTGAAAGGTTTAGTTAAGACTTTAGTTTTCAGTAGTAATGCGTTTAGCGAAGTCCGGTGAAAATCCGGCGCTGTCCCGCAACTGTAGAGATTTGAATCGCCTTGATTACAAATCCGAGCCAGGTCGCCTAATTCATTATTGATGTATCCGACCTCGGAGGAAGGTCGGGCCTCAAGAGAAATGTATTTTTCTTTTTTTGCCCAAGCTTCCTCCCTCAAAGACTCTTGAGGGAGATTTTTTATGTTTAAGCAAGTTAGATTCAAAATATTAGTTGGGGTCGCAATTATCTCTGCGCTTTCAATATCGACGCTACCAACTTATGCTGCAACAGCAATTCCAAAACGAATTATTTCATTATCGCCAAGTGCTACTGAAACGCTTTTTGCAATTGGCGCCGGCAAGCAAGTTATTGCAGTAGATGATTTATCAAACTATCCAACTACTGCACCAATAACTAAGTTATCGGCATTTAGCCCCAATGTAGAAGCACTTCTAAATTACAGACCAGATTTAGTCATACTAAATGCAGATGCGACAAAGGCTTTAGATATAAAGGTTGCTCTTGAGAAATTAAAGATCTCGGTCTTTCTTGAAAAGGCGCCCCTGAATTTAAAGCAGGCGTATGCAGAGGTAACAGCTTTAGGGCGGGCAACCGGTAATCTCACCGGCGCACAAAGCACGATTTCTAATATGAAATCACGAATTAGTTCAGCGGTAAAGAGCGCAAAGAAGAGTAAGAAAATCTCGTTCTTCCATGAATTAGATAACACGCTTTATACCGCCACCTCAGATACTTTTATTGGCAAGGTTTACAAAGACTTCAATTTAAGCAATGTTGCTGATCCAGCGGCAAGCGCTGACTCTGCCGGATATCCACAGCTGCAATCTGAATATCTAATTAAAGCGAATCCAAAAATTATTTTCTTATCTGATGCGCAGTATGGCGAATCACTTATGAGCGTTTCTAAGCGACCTGGTTGGAATGGAATTTCAGCCGTAAAAACCAAGAGTGTGATTGCGCTACCTGAAGATATTCCATCTAGATGGGGACCACGTTTAGCCGATTTCTATGAGTTCATTGCTAAGTCGCTCTCTGAGATTGGAAAGAGTAAGTAATTATGAAAACAGCAAGCAATGAGAGTGGGCTATCTCCAATTTGGAATTGGAAAATCACTGCACTCTCATTTGCTCTGCTCTTTTTCGTGGGAATTTTGGCAGTCAGCTTTGGACCAGTGTCTCTTGATTTTCTTAAAATCATTAAGACTCTATTCGGTTTACCTGGTGGCTTAAATGGCCAAGAGCGAACATTATTAATCGATCTTCGTCTACCTCGCGCGCTACTTGCAGCCTTAGTTGGCGCAGCCCTTGCAACTAGTGGTGCGGTTTATCAAACAGTCTTTCGAAACCCACTTGCTGATCCATATTTACTCGGAGCTGCTGCTGGTGCTGGACTTGGCGCAACAATTGCTATCACGAGTGCTGGCGCAGATCTATATAGCTTGCTTCCTATTTTCTCGTTCTTCGGTGCAATTCTCGCCGTTCTTACTAGCTTCTTTATTTCGGGCAAATTTTTTGCCGAACCAAATTCTCTTTTGCTTTCGGGTATTGCTGTCGGATCATTTGCAACTGCCGTGCAAACTTATCTCCAACAGCGCAACAGCTCCTCGCTACGACCGGTTTACTCCTGGATCCTTGGTGAGTTAACGGTTGCTAATTGGCAAGTTGTTGCCTGGTCTTCAATTTATATATTTATCGCTCTCACAATTTTGATCACAGTATCTAAACAATTAGATGGCTTGATGCTGACTGACGAAGAGGCTTACTCTCTCGGAATTAACCCAAATAAATTGCGGGTAATAGCCGTTGTTGCCGCGACCCTTGCAACCGCCACTGCAGTTTCGGCGAGTGGACTTATAGGTTTCGTAGGAATTGTTGTCCCGCATTTGGTTCGTGGAATCACTCATCGAGTCACCAACAGAGGACTTTTAACTATTGCGCTAGTTGGGGCTAGTTTCCTTGTTCTCGCCGATTTAGGTGCCCGCACACTTCTCTCCCCTGCCGAACTTCCAATTGGTGTGATTACCGCCTTCGTTGGCGCTCCCTTCTTCCTAGTTGTTCTACGAAAGAAAAGATTGGTATCACAATGATTAAAGTTGAAGATTTAACTGTCCGACTTGGAACCAAATCTGTACTCAGCGATATCAGCGTTGAAATCGAAAGCGGCAAGTGGACTTGTTTAGTTGGACCTAACGGCGCGGGCAAAACAACTTTCCTAAAAGCCTTACTTGGCTCCCAGCCTTATTCTGGTTCAATAACCGATGGCGGCCTAGAAGTATTTAAAAATCATGATCGCAATGTTGCATTCGTTCCACAACATCCACAGATTCCGATCGGGATGAGTGTTAGCGAATATGTGATGCTCGGGCGATCAAAACGAGATGGCTGGGGAAATGAGAGCTCTGCAAGCAGGAAGTTAGTCGCCGAAATCTTGAAATTAACTGGTCTCTTTGGGATGCAGGGTCAATATGTTTCACAACTCTCTGGAGGCGAAATGCAACGAGCTCTGATTGCTCGCGCTCTGGTGCAAGAACCAACATTGATTCTTCTAGATGAACCAACTAGCGCGTTGGATTTACATCATCAAATTGCAGTACTGAACAATATTGAGTTACTCAAAGATCGCGGTGTCACAATTATCTCAACAATGCATGACATAACTCTTGCAGCCATGTATGCCGAAAAAATTATTGTTATGCAAGAAGGAAGAGTATTACTTAGCGGCTCATCGGATTCAGTAATTCATTCACCAGAGTTAAAGAGCGCCTTTGAAAATCGAATCAACGTCTACACCCTAGAATCGGGTCGCCCAGTTATTGTTGCGAAGAAAGAGCGATAGAAAAGTTAGCGCACTTTGGAATCAACAAAAGGGGCTTTAACGACCGTCGCCTCGCAAAAGCGCCCTCTAATATCTACTTGAACAATATCTCCAATGTTAATTTGAGGGCTCAAAAGCGCAAGACCTATACCAACCTTCAGTGTTGGCGAGAATGTTCCACTTGTAAGTACACCAATCTTTTCGCCTGATTTATTCAAAACTGACATTTCAGCTCTTGGGATACCACGATCATTGGATTTAATTGCTCGAAGAATTTGTTTTGGGCCAATGCTCTTCTCTGCCTCTAACGCAGCCTTGCCTCTGAATTCCGTTTTGGAAAAAACAACTGCCCAATTTGCACTGGCTTGAACTGGTGTAATTTCAAGGGAGAGTTCGTGGCCATGCAACGGGTAGCCCATCTCAGTTCGTAGCGTATCTCTGGCACCTAAGCCACAAACTCGACCATCGAATTTAGCAATCTCATCAACTAGCAACTCCCAAACTGCCAGCGCGCTCTGCCATTGCGGAAGAAGTTCGAATCCAAATTCGCCACTGTATCCAGTTCTGCAGATAATTACTTCACCCAGCGATTCATAATTTGGAATCAGAGTTTTTGTGAAAGACATGTAATCAAGTTGTAGTTGCAAACCCAGATTGGAAAGAACCTTTGCACTGTCAGGACCCTGAATTGCAAGAACGGCATAGCTCTGATGAATATCCTTAACTTCAATACCGGCAGGTGCATTAGCAACTAAATCTGCGGCAACGGTTGCACAATTAGCGGCATTTGGAATTATGAAAATATCATCTGGTGAAAATTCGTAAACAATAAGATCATCAATAACTCCACCTGCTTCATTACAGAACAAGTTATATTGTGCGCTTCCTGGGGCGATCCGATTCAAATCATTTGTGACCATCTTATTTACATAATTTTTAGCACCTACGCCGATTACGCTGATCTTTCCCAGATGGGATACATCAAAAATTCCGACTCGCTCTCGAACCGCAGAGTGTTCAGCCAGGGTGCCGCCAGAAAATTCACCAATACCTTTTGGATATTCGATAGGCATATCCCAGCCACCGAAATCTGCAAGTTTTGCAGAATTTGCTAGATGCCAGTCATATAGTGGTGATTTCACAGTGGCAAACTTATCTCAAAAGCAGCTTTAACTTAGGTTAACTCTTGGTATTGATTTATAGTTCGCTAGTCTTACCGAACAGAATCGGCTAGTTATCGGAGGTTACATGAAGGCGTTGAAGTTGGCACAGACGATTACAACACCATACGCAGTTGTTGGCCTCTCGCACTCTAAAGGAAAATTAGTAATCGAATCAGGTGCAATATCCCTTAATGAGAAAGCCCTAATCGAAATCTTGAATAATTTAGGCGCTACCGGGAAAGCAGATGAGATCGTTAAGGTTCCATTCTCTAAACCTGGAACAATCTATTTCACCGGTCTCGGCGAAAGCGCTAAATCTTATGGTTCAGAAGTACTTCGCAGAGCTGCTGGCAGCGCTTCGCGCGCACTTGCTGGCGTAAGCGCAGCTACATTCGCTCTGCCCGCAACAAGTCTTGGCCAAATTTCCGCAGTTGCTGAAGGCGCGGCACTCGGTGCCTATGCTTTCAACGAATTTCGATCTAGTTCAAAGAGTGAGTTTAAAGATCCACTCGAACAGATAGTTATCGCGACCAAATCCACTTCTGATGCCGCAGTTAAGCGCGCTTTAGTTCGTGCTGAAATAATTGCTCGCCATACTGCAACAGTTAGAGATTTAATTAATACTCCGCCAAGTCATCTAACTCCAGAATCTTTCTGCACACGTATGAAAAAACTTGCAACTCCTCTTGGTTTAAAGGTTGAAATTCTCAATGAAGTGACGTTAAAAAATCAGGGTTATGGCGGAATTATTGGCGTAGGGCAAGGATCGGCTAATCCCCCAAGACTTTTGCGCGTCTCATATTCACCTAGTAAAGCCAAACGCCGCTACGCCTTTGTTGGCAAGGGAATTACTTTTGATACTGGTGGCTTGGCGCTAAAACCAGCCAATGGCATGGAAGCAATGAAGAGCGACATGAGCGGAGCTGCTGCAGTTATTGGTGCAATTTTTGCAATCGCTGAATTGAAATTACCAATTGCAATTGATGCCTGGGCTCCGTTGGCTGAAAATATGGTCAGTGAAAATGCAACAAGGCCAAGTGACATCATAAATATTTATGGTGGCAAAACTGTTGAAGTATTAAATCCAGATGCTGAAGGTCGCCTTGTACTTGCTGACGCGCTTGTGCGAGCGCAAGAAGTTGGCTCAAAAGCTGGTGGGCTAGATGGCATCATCGACGTGGCTACTTTAACTGGCGCGCAAGTTGTTGCACTCGGAACTAGAACAAGTGCGGTTATGACTAATGATTATGAATTCTCTGGCGAGTTCTTAAGCGCATCCGAGAAAGCAGGTGAGGCCTTCTGGCCGATGCCACTTCCCGAAGAGCTTCGCGCATCACTTGACTCTCCTGTAGCTGATATTGCAAATATTGGTGATCGCATGGGCGGAATGTTGGTTGCTGGCCTCTTTCTAAAAGAGTTCATTGAAGCTGATCTGCCATGGCTACACCTTGATATCGCCGGACCTTCATATAACGAAGCTAGCGCCCACGGCTATACCCCTGTAGGTGGTACCGGTATCGCACTGCGCTCTCTTGTGACCCTAGTTGAGTCTGCTTCATCACAATCGCCGCGGAATCCAAAATAGGCACCTCCCCTCGAATTAGGCTCAGCGAGATTTCGTGGCAAGCTTGGGGTTCTGGTTTACCAAACCTTTTAGTTCTCGGTTAAGTAGAGGAAGGCGCTTCGTGTCGCAATTTGATGTAGTAATTCTTGGTGGTGGCAGCGGCGGATATGCCTGCGCCCTACGTTCATCACAACTTGGATTAAGCGTGGCACTAATTGAAGAAGGAAAGCTTGGCGGAACCTGTCTACACAGAGGATGTATCCCCACAAAGGCGCTGCTACATGCTGGCGAGGTTGCCGATAGTTCAAGGCACTCAGCTGAGTTCGGAGTTAATACCCAATTCATCGGAATCGATATGTTGGCAGTAAATGCTTACAAAGATGGTGTTGTTTCAAAATTACATAAAGGTTTGCAAGGTTTAGTTAAATCTCGAAATGTTACATATATCGAGGGTCACGGACGTTTAGTTTCAAAGAATGAAGTTGAAGTTAATGGCGTTAAATACACAGGCAAGAATATTGTGCTTGCAACTGGTTCATATCCAAAGACCCTTCCAGGACTTGAAATTGATGGCAAGGCGATAATTACTAGCGAGCACGCGATTGCAATGGATCGAGTTCCAAAGAGCGTAATCGTTCTTGGCGGTGGAGTTATTGGTTGCGAATTTGCTTCAGTATGGAAATCATTCGGCGCTGAAGTAACAATTATTGAAGGCCTGCCACATTTGGTCGCATTAGAAGATGAATCCTCTAGCAAACAACTAGAGCGCGCATTTAGAAAACGTGGAATCAATTTTGAACTCGGAGTTCGCTTCAAGTCTGCAAGCAAAGATGCAAATGGTGTAACGGTCACACTTGAAGATGGCAAAACTTTCACTTCAGAGGTTCTACTAGTAGCCGTTGGACGTGGCCCAGTTTCAGCAAATCTTGGCTACGAAGAAGCTGGTCTTTCTATGGACCGCGGATATGTCTTAGTTGATAACAAATGTCGGACAAATGTTCCTGGAATTTGGGCTGTTGGCGATCTAATCCCAACTCTTCAACTCGCACACGTTGGTTTTGGCGAAGGAATTTTGGTAGCGGAAGAGATGGCCGGCTTAAATCCTCGTCCAATTAATTACGACGGCGTGCCTCGCGTAACTTATTCAGAGCCAGAAGTTGCTTCAGTTGGTCTCACAACTGCACAAGCAAAAGAACGTGGCCACGATGTTGTAGAACTTAACTACGATTTAGCCGGAAACGGTAAAGCACAAATCCTTAAAACTGCTGGCGCAATTAAATTAGTTGCTGCCAAGAATGGTCCTGTTCTTGGAATTCACATGGTTGGCGCCCGAGTCGGCGAATTACTAGCTGAAGCACAATTAATATTTAACTGGGAAGCGGAAGCATCTGATGTTGCTGCTTTGATCCATGCCCACCCAACGCTCTCCGAAGCTGTTGGCGAAGCACATCTTGCACTTGCTGGTAAACCACTACATGCACACGGGTAACGGGAGAAAATAAAATGACCTTTTCTGTAACGATGCCAGCACTTGGCGAATCGGTAACCGAAGGAACAGTTACGCGTTGGCTCAAAAAAGAGGGCGATGTAGTAGCAGTTGACGAACCACTCCTTGAAGTTTCAACCGACAAAGTAGATACCGAAATTCCTTCACCAGTGGCTGGTGTATTACAAAAAATTATTGTTGCAGTTGATTCAACTGTTGCAGTTGGTGCCGAACTCGCTGTTATTGCCGATGGTGCCGCTGCCCCATCGACTCCTGCTGCTGCGCCAGTAGTAGAAACTCCAGCTGTCGTTGCACCAGTAACTCCAACACCAGCACCAGTTGCTCCTGTTGTCGCAGCGCCAGTTGTTCCAGCTGCAGTTGCATCTTCGAGCGGAACTATTGTCACCATGCCAGCTCTTGGTGAATCTGTAACTGAAGGAACTGTTACACGTTGGCTAAAGAACGTTGGCGATCAGGTAACAGTAGATGAAGCGCTTCTAGAAGTTTCAACCGACAAGGTTGATACTGAAATTCCATCACCAGCAACCGGCACCTTGGTTTCAATTGATGTTGCCGTCGATTCAACTGTTCCAGTTGGAGCAAGACTTGCTGTAATCGGTGGTTCAGGTGCTCCTGCGGCGCCTGTTGTTTCAGCTCCTGTAACTCCACCACCTGCACCTGTTGTTTCAGCTCCTGTAACTCCACCACCTGCACCTGTCGCTGCGGCGCCTGTTGCTGCGGCAAGAGTTTCAAATGATGATGCTTATGTAACTCCAATAGTTCGCAAGTTCGCTGCAGAAAATAACGTTGATCTATCAAAGGTTAAAGGCACTGGAATCGGTGGCCGCATTCGCAAGGAAGATGTTTTAGCTGCTGCTCCTGTTGCAGCCCCAGCAGCACAAGCTTTCCAAAGTGCCCCAGCAGCACAATCTCCTGCTGCATCTCAAAGTGCTGCGCCTGTTGCAGTATCACCACTTCGCGGAACTACAGTGACAATGTCACGACTTCGCAAAGTAATTGCAGAGCGCATGCTTGAATCACTTCATGTCAGTGCACAATTAACAACTGTAATTGAAGTAGATGTAACTGCTATTGCAAGATTACGTGATCGTGCGAAGGCATCATTCGAAGCGCGCGAAGGCACAAAGCTCTCATTCTTGCCATTCTTCGCAGTAGCTGTTTGTGAAGCGCTCAAGCAACATCCAGTTCTAAATGCATCTGTAACCGGTGATCAAATTACTTATCATGGCGCCGAACATCTTGGAATTGCTGTTGATACTGAACGCGGTCTCCTTGTTCCAGTTATTCGTGATGCTGGTGATTTAAATATGGGTGGCGTTGCAAGAAAGATTGCTGATGTTGCAGCCAGAACTCGAGATAACAAGATTTCACCTGACGAGCTAGGTGGCGGAACTTTCACAATTACAAATACCGGTAGTCGCGGCGCTCTCTTCGACACTCCAATCATTAACCAACCTCAAGTTGCGATTCTTGGCCTTGGCGCAGTTGTAAAGCGTCCAATGGTTATGAAGGGCACAGATGGCGGGGAAACAATCGCAGTTCGTTCAATGGTCTATTTGGGACTTTCATACGATCACCGAATTGTTGATGGCGCAGATGCTGCAAGGTTCTTAGTAACGCTAAAGGATCGCTTAGAGGGTGGCCGTTTCGAATCTGATTTGGGTCTTTCTTAACGATGGCAACTCGCCTTCCGCCACAACGTGTAGCGGTTACTGGCGCTTCCGGATTAATCGGAACTGCTTTAGTGGGCCATCTTCGAAATGAAGGCCATACAGTGCAAAGATTTGTTAGACGTCCCGCGATTGCTCGTGATGAAATTACTTGGGATCCACAGGCAGGAACTGTTGATTTAACAGCGCTTGAAGGTGTTGATGCAGTAATTCATTTAGCTGGTGCGGGCGTAGGTGACAAGCGTTGGACTAAGAAATATAAATCTACAATTTTAAATTCCAGACTTCTTGGAACTACTGCAATCGCAAATGCGGTAGCAACCGTTAAGCCTTCGGTCTTTATTTCTGCTAGCGCTATTGGTTGGTATGGCGAGACCGGTAACAGAGCCGTAACTGAAGCTGATCGTGGTGGGGATGATTTTCTCGCTGCAGTTTGTCGTGAATGGGAAGGCGCCGCAGATTTAGCTGGCGAGGTTCGCACCGTAAAGATTAGAACCGGGTTAGTTCTAGATCCAACTGGTGGCGCACTTGGCCGAATGATCCCATTATTTAGATTAGGTCTCGGTGGAAAACTTGGTAGCGGAAAGCAATGGTGGTCTTGGATTACTCTCCATGATCAAGTCCGCGCAATTTGTCATTTAATGGAATCTAAAGTTTCTGGCCCAGTCAATTTAACTTCACCAAATCCAGCAACAAATCAGGAATTCACTGCTGCACTCGCCCGCGCGATGCATCGTCCCGCTCTCTTTCCGGCGCCAAGTTTCGCACTCAAACTTGCACTTGGTGGTTTCTCAACCGAAATTTTGGGTTCTAAAAAAATATTGCCTGATGTCTTAACTAACGATGGCTTTAACTTTGATTACGCACATTTAACTACAGCACTTGAAGCTCTCGTAGTTCCAACTAAATAAGAGCCAGCGCAGCCAATCTTCCAGATCTCATTGCACCATTTTGGGATGGGACGCTTCGATGATCCCCTGCAACGCTAATTCCCTCACTAATTCTTGGGTTTCGATTTAATTCAAGTAAATCATTTCGAAGTGGCAGCGCCTGCTTAATTTCATATCTCGCCGCCAACTCCCAATTACGAGTATCGCAGCGCCATAATTTTGCCAACTCTTTTCGAACTTCACTTTCAGATATTGGTGCCAGAGAAGTACTCGAAATTAAATTAATTCCAGCTGGCGCATAAGACTTTGAGACGTTGGAAATTACAAGAGAATTCACGAGTGCGCTGGTCGGATCAATAGCAAGATAATTAGCATCAGCTAAATCATTTGGAGCGGTGTGATACCAAGTTGTCGAACTAAGAGTCTTGGGGATTGCCCCTAAATCAAGCATCTGTGCTGCGGTTGTTAAATCAGTGGCTACAACAATCTCATCGCATTCGATGGTTCCGAAATTTCCACGAACGCTCCCTTGTTTAATCTCATCAACCCGTGCTCCCAATTTCACATCAGCAATTTGATCGGCAAGGGCCTCGCTTAACTCTCCAACACCTTTGGCGGGAACACCTGGTCGACCTAAAACAAATGATCGCAAGATTTCGCAGGCGATGTCCGATCGAATTACGCTTGGATCAGTTAGAAATACGCCTCGCAAAAATGGTGAAAGTGCGCGGCGATAGATCGTAGGAAATTTTTTGGCAGCGGCCCCTAAATTATTAGATTGAGGTTTTCTTGCCAGAAAATCTAGAAGTGCCAGCATCTCACTTGGTGATGCAATTCCAATTGTTCGCCCTAGATGTCCTAGGCCAATCTTTAATTGTGATTCATTTTCGATTATTCGAAGATTGTTGAAAATCCCTTGGAATTCCAATCCTGCTAGAGCAGATAGCCGCTTAATCTCAGGATAGTTTGGATTGATTACTTGAAAGCCATGATCGAAGCGAAATCCATTTACGAGGTCCGTTTTTACTCGACCACCGACTCGATCGCTTGATTCAAGAAGAGTTACTTGCAAGCCATTTCGTTGTAAATAGATGGTGCAGGTTAGACCAGCTAGTCCTGCGCCAACTACAACAACAGATTTGCTCACTTGCCGTGGTGCTGAAGCTTTGAAGGCCACCAAACCTTCGGACCAATTTCGTGAACCAGCGCTGGTACCAGAATTGATCGAACTAACATGGTGTCAAGCAATACTCCGAAACCAACTGCGAAGCCAAGTTCGGCTAGGAACACCAGTGGCAAAATTCCAAGAACTGCAAAGGTTGCTGCAAGAACAATTCCCGCTGAAGTAATAACGCCACCTGTAACAGTAAGCGCCTTTGTCATGCCTGCTCTTGTGCCCATCTTCAAAGATTCCTCGCGCACTCGCGTCATCAAGAAGATGTTGTAATCAATTCCAAGTGCAACTAGGAAGATGAAGGCAAATAGCGGGAAGGATGGATCGGCTCCCGCAAATTTGAATACGTGATTGAACACAAGTGCACAAGCGCCAAGGGTTGCGAAGAAGGAAATCACCACAGTTCCCAAAAGCAAGACTGCGGCGTAAATAGAGCGCAACAGAAGTCCTAAAATTATTGCGATGATAAATAGTACGACTGGAATTATCAGATTTCGATCGTGCTTTGAAGCCTGATTAATGTCATAACTAACCGAAGAAGATCCACCAACAAGAATCGTTGAATCAATACTCTCCATATCAGCGCGCAGACCAGGAATCATTGCGATTGCTTCCTTTGAATCTGGTGCAAATTTAAGGGTTACATTCAGAAGCACATTTCCATCCACGACCTTAATCGCTGGAAGTGGTGCTCCCTCAACATATTGACCATCAAACATTGGCATAACTGAATCAACGCCAGAGTTTGCCTTTAACTTAGCCATTGCTGGTTCAGCAAGCTCTTCCTTTACAACAACTTGAGTTGGTTGACCCTGGCCGCCAGGAAAATGCTTCAATAACTCTTCTTGGCCAATCACTGAATCAGTTCGCTTAGTAAATGAATCAATTGTTGAAAGACCTGTTGCATTTAGGGTTGAAGATAAACCAGCCAAAATAATTAATACTGCAGTCGCGCCAACCCAATACTTGCGAGGATGTCGAGCAGTTGCTGCTGCAACATTTGCCCAAGCGCCAGTTAACTTCTCATCTGCATCACCAAAACGTGCAACCTTGGGCCAGAAAATCCAGCGACCGAAGATCACTAGAAGAGCTGGAAGAAGGGTAAGGATCGTAATCATCGAACAGATAATTCCAATTGCACCAACTGGTCCCAGACCGCGATTGTTATTTAGTTGGCTAAGAAGTAGAACCAGTAGCCCAATAGTTACGGTACTTCCAGAAGCCACGATTGGTTCCACTACCCCGCGCCAAGCGATCTTCATCGCGTCATAACGAGATTCATGTAGATGTAATTCTTCGCGATAGCGAGCTATCAATAGCAGCGCGTAATCTGTTGCGGCTCCCAGAACTAGCACCGAGAGAATTCCCTGCGACTGTCCATCCAAAGTAATTACATCGTTCTTTGCCAGCAGATAAATAACACCACCAGAAAGTGTTAGCGCAAGTCCAGCAGACATCAATGGAAGTATCCAAAGAATAGGTGAGCGATAAACAACTATCAAGATGAGTGCAACAACTCCAGCGGTTGTTAGTAATAACGCTGAGTCAATACTTCCGAATGCTCCGAAGAGGTCAGCTAAAATTCCAGCAAACCCAGTTGTGTGAGTTGTCAGGCCATTAGTCTTTGCAAATTCACTTGAGTGATATCGAATCGCATCTACAAGTCCTGGCAGGGCAGGTTCTTTTCCATCGGGCAATAGCTCTGTTGCAATCTGAACGCTGATTGGGAAACTTGCAAGAATTGCTTTTCCATCTTCGGATGGGAAGGCGACTATCTCAGCACCCTTGATAAAGTAATTCGAAATTGGAATTGAAAGTTCATTACCTTTTGCATCCTTAATCAATTCACCATCGGTATGAACCAATAATTTCGAGCCTAAGGTTTGGGCAAAAGCTTGGGTCGCAGCAATCGTTCCTACGTTCACATCACCAGTAAAGAGAACTAGAGCTGGAATTTGATCATTCGCGGTATCTGAAAATTTCGCGATGGCATTTGCTGCTCGGGTTGCTTCTGAGTTTTCTGGCAAGAATGAGGAGTTGTTGTTCTCTTGAACTGTCGAGAGTTTTCCGAATAGCGGCCCGGTGAAGCCCGAGATTGAGATCCAAACAATTACTACGACAATTGCCAGCCAGAGTGGTTTGCGACCTCTAATTTTTGAAGATTTCTCCGAGAACATGCCAGACCTTTCAGATAATTTAGCTCTTTAATTGGTTAAGAACCGAAGGTTACCTTAGGCTCAGCTCTATGTATTCGAGCCTAGGGGTGAAAACCGACTCTATCTCGGTTGAACATATGGGTCTTGTTGAATATCAAGAGGCCTGGGCGCATCAACGTGAAATTCAAGCCGAGGTTATCGATGGCGCAAAACCAAATACATTAATTTTATTAGAACACCCTTCCGTTTATACGGCAGGGCGTAGAACGGAAAATCACGAACGACCAATTGACGGAACACCAGTAGTCGATGTCGACCGAGGTGGAAAAATTACCTGGCATGGCGAAGGTCAAATTGTTGGCTATCCAATAATTAAATTGCGAAATCGAAATGATGTAGTTGGTTTTGTTCGAGAGATTGAAAGTGCGCTAATTGCAGCATGTGCCGAATTGGGTGTGGCATCTGAAAGATATTGTGAACGTAGCGGAGTTTGGATTCGAGACGAAAAAGGTGATCGCAAGATTGCTGCCATCGGTATTCGCGTAGCAAAAGGCGTGACTATGCATGGCTTTGCCTTGAATGTTAACCCCGATATGACGGCTTACGATCGAATTTCACCATGCGGATTTACTGACACTGGCGTCACATCTTTGGCACAAGAGTTGAGTAGAGAAATTTCAATTAAAGAAGTTTTACCCATTGTTGAGCGCCACATACTTATTGCTTTAGAACGGATTGCGCTGTGAAAATTCTTCCTGAAGGCAGACCGCTACTTAGAATCGAAGCTCGAAATGCCGAAGTTCCAATTGAGCGCAAACCTGAATGGATTAAAACCCGAGCAAATATGGGCCCTGAATACACAGCGCTCCGTTCATTAGTTTCCAAAGAGGGTTTACATACGGTCTGCCAAGAAGCTGCTTGCCCAAATATCTTCGAGTGCTGGGAAGATCGCGAAGCAACATTTTTAATTGGTGGCGAACGATGCACTAGACGTTGCGATTTTTGCAATATCGATACCGGAAAACCTGATCCACTAGATCGCGATGAACCGCGACGTGTTGCCGAATCCGTAGCGACCATGCAACTTAAATATGCAACCATTACTGGTGTAACAAGAGATGACCTGGAAGATGAAGGCGCTTGGTTGTATGCCGAAACTATTCGCAAAGTTCACGAATTGAATCCAGGAACTGGTGTCGAAATGTTGGCGCCAGATTTCAGTGGAAAAGCTCACTTATTAAATGAAGTCTTTGAAACTCGCCCAGAAGTCTTTGCCCACAATCTCGAGACTGTCCCCCGAATTTTCAAGCGAATTCGCCCTGCATTTAGATATGAACGTTCGCTGGATGTTATTTCACAGGCACGTGCATTTGGTCTAATTACAAAATCAAATTTGATTCTGGGAATGGGCGAAACTCGTGAAGAAGTTACTCAAGCACTAGTTGATCTACATAGCGCCGGATGCGATCTAATAACAATTACCCAATATCTACGCCCGACTCCAAAACACCATCCAGTCGAACGCTGGGTTAAGCCACATGAATTTGTTGAATTAAGTGGCGAAGCACAAGCTATCGGATTTGCCGGAGTTATGAGTGGGCCACTTGTGCGTTCAAGTTATCGCGCTGGCCGACTCTTTAAGCAAGCACAGGATAAACGAGCAAATATCTAATGCGTGATTTTGTATATCCACCAGTTGTTGTTGCAATAAAAAGTTTGTGGAGATACCTAGGTTTAAAATTTGCATTTAGCGGAACTGAAAATATTCCAGCTAAAGGTGGTGCAATTCTTGCAATCAACCATATTGGATATTTAGATTTCGCTATAACCGGAACTGCGGTGCTGCCCCGCAAGAGGTATGTCCGATTTATGGCCAAGAAAGAGATTTTTGATAACAAACTTGCTGGTCCATTAATGCGCGGAATGCATCATATTTGCGTAGATCGCGCTAGTGGTTCAAGTTCATTTGTTGCCGCACTTCGCTATCTTCGCGCAGGTGAAATAGTTGGAATTTTTCCTGAAGCCACAATTAGTCGGAGTTTTGAAATCAAAGAGTTAAAGACTGGCGCAGTTCGATTAGCAATGGGTTCAAATACGCCAATAATCCCAACCATTGTCTGGGGATCGCAACGAATTTTTACCAAGAAAGTTAAAGCAAATTGGAAGCGCAACAAATTCCCAATAACAGTAGCTTTCGGCGAACCTTTTATAGTTCAAAAGGGTGACGATGTTGATGCTGCAGAAGGCCAGCTCCGCCAACTTATGAAAGATTTGCTTACTAAAGTTCAGGATGATTATCCTGATTCACATAAAGGGCAGCGTTGGGCACCAGCTAGATTGGGCGGAACCGCACCAACGCCTGAGCAAGTTGAAATAGAATGGGCCGAGCATTTACGAGAGAAAGCACGTAACGAGGAGAAGAACTAATGGCAATTTTCAAGCGCAAAGCTAAAGTTGAAAAGGCTGAAAAGGCCGTTGGCGAAAAACAAGGTCAGATGCAAGTTTTGAAAGATGCATTTCGACTCACACGCAAGCATCGGCCAATATCTTTTCTT
>WLJZ01000039.1 GCA_009701525.1 Actinomycetota bacterium | reverse complement strand
TCTGCGCAGATAATTGCCCACCCGCTACATAACTCTCTAGGCGAGCCAAACTCGCGTTAGATAGCGTCGATTTCGCAATCCCTGATGGCAGGCGAATTTCCAACATGATTCGCTCACTCTCGATTTGTTCAGCAGATAGAACTTCGCTATCCATTATTGGCGATCCACTTGTCTCTAGAAGATTTTTATAAGTAGTTGGATGCTTCACATTCCAAAATCTCAGACCATCTATATGTGAGTGCGCACCAGGTCCAAGGCCCCACCAATTGGCACCTTTCCAATACGCAATATTGTGGCGGCATTCCCCACCGGTTTTAGCCCAGTTAGAAAGTTCGTACCAATTAAATCCAGCTTTAGAAAACTCTTCATCTGCAATTAAATATTTATCTGCGGTTTGATCATCTTCCGGAATAACTATTTCACCACGTTTAACTTGCGCTGCAAGCTTTGTTCCATCTTCAACAATCAAAGCGTAAGCCGAGATATGTGTAATTGGGAGCTCTAGCGCCGATTTAATTGTTGCGCGCCAATCTTCAATACTTTCGCCAGGAGTTCCGTAAATTAAATCTACGCTAACTTGATCAAAGCCCACTTCCCTAGCCCAGTGCGTAGCCTTTACAACATTCTCGGGATTATGCGTTCTATCTAAAACAGCCAATACATGTTTAGCTGCAGATTGCATTCCAAATGAAATTCTATTTATGCCAACGCTGCGAAGCGCAGCCAACTTCTCTTTAGAAACGGTATCTGGATTGGCTTCGATCGTAATTTCAATATTCTCAGCAAATCCAAAATCTGCACTGAGCGAATCCAAAACACGCCCTAAATCTGCTGGCTCCATAAGGGTAGGAGTTCCCCCACCAAAAAATATAGTTTCAATCGGCTTACTTCCCTGCAATTTTCTCTTTGCAATTTTGCTCTCAGCAATTAGCAGATCGATATATCCATTAGAAACTTCCGCAATATCACTTCCAGCTTTCAATTCACCGGGTGTGTAGGTATTGAAATCGCAGTAACCACAGCGCTTAACGCAATATGGAATATGGATATAAAACGAGAGTGGGCGACTCATGGGAATTAACCCTTGGCCTTCGCCTTAGCCTTATCAACATCGGCATCGGTTGTGAGCGCTGCGATGAATGCCTCTTGTGGCACCTCAACTCGGCCAACCATCTTCATGCGCTTCTTTCCCTCTTTCTGCTTTTCGAGGAGTTTGCGCTTACGAGAAATATCGCCACCGTAACATTTAGCAAGGACGTCTTTTCGAATCGCGCGAATACTTTCACGAGCAATAATTCGAGATCCAATAGCAGCCTGAATTGGAACTTCGAATTGTTGTCTTGGGATTAATTCGCGAAGCTTTGTCGTCATCATTACGCCATAGGCATAAGCCTTATCTTTGTGAACAATTGCGCTAAATGCATCTACGCCTTCGCTCTGCAACAAAATATCAACTTTTACTAAGTCACCTTCAGCTTCGCCAATTGGTTCATAATCAAGTGAGGCATAACCACGAGTCTTTGATTTAAGTTGATCAAAGAAGTCGAAGACAATTTCAGCAAGTGGCAAGGTGTAGCGAATTTCTACTCGGTCTTCGGATAGGTAATCCATTCCAAGAAGAGTTCCACGGCGCTCTTGGCAGAGCTCCATAATTGCACCGATGAATTCAGCGGGGGCAAGAACTGTTGCGCGAACGATTGGTTCGAATACTGCTTCGATTTTATCGTTCGGAAATTCTGATGGGTTTGTAACGATGAGTTCCTTACCATCGCCCTTAACTACGCGATAGACCACGCTTGGCGCAGTAGAAATTAGTGAAAGTCCGGCTTCACGTTCTAGGCGTTCGCGAACAATTTCCATGTGTAGTAAGCCGAGAAAGCCACAACGGAAACCGAAGCCAAGTGCGGCAGAAGTTTCTGGTTCGTATACAAGGGCAGCATCATTTAATTGCAATTTATCTAGCGCCTCGCGGAGCATTGGATATTCCGCGCCATCTAGTGGGAAGAGGCCAGAGAAAACCATTGGCTTTGGATCTTTATATCCAGCAAGCGCTTTGGTTGTTGGGTTGTGATAAGTCGTGATTGTGTCACCAACACGTGATTGGCGAACATCTTTTACGCCAGTGATTACATAACCTACTTCACCAACACCAAGACCCTTGCTAACTACTGGTTCTGGCGAAATAACTCCGACTTCTAGCATTTCGTGGCGAACGCCAGTTGAGAACATTTGAATTTGATCGCGAGTAGATAAGTGGCCATCGACAACGCGAACGTAAGTAACTACGCCGCGATATGTGTCATACACCGAGTCAAAGATAAGTGCGCGCGCTGGTGCATTTGCATCGCCAACTGGCGCCGGGATTTGTTTAACGATTTGGTCAAGTAACTCAGTAACGCCTTCGCCAGTTTTTCCTGATACGCGAAGACAATCTTCGGGTTGGCAACCAATTAACTTCGCTAACTCTTCGGCAAATTTTTCAGGTTGAGCCGCAGGTAAATCAATTTTATTTAGAACTGGAATAATTGTTAGGTTGTTCTCCATTGCAAGATAAAGGTTTGCAAGGGTTTGAGCCTCGATTCCTTGGGCGCAATCAACTAGAAGAACTGCGCCTTCACATGCGGCAAGAGATCTAGAAACTTCGTAGGTGAAATCAACGTGACCTGGTGTATCAATCATGTTGAGGATGTATTCCTGACCATCGATGCCAGAGCGCCAAGGCAGGCGAACTGCTTGGCTCTTGATTGTGATTCCGCGTTCGCGTTCAATATCCATACGATCTAAATATTGGGCACGCATATTTCGTTGTTCAACAACTTCAGTAATTCCAAGCATGCGATCGGCAAGAGTTGATTTGCCATGATCGATATGGGCAATGATGCAGAAATTTCGAATCTGCGCGGGATTAGTCGATGCCGGTTGTGGCGCTTTGGCTAAATCAATGGCAGGCATTTATCCCCCGAGATTACTAGCCGATTCTTAATAGAAAAGTTCTTGTGGTGAAACAAAAATTACTTGTTGCCAGCTTTGTTAGCTTGCTTAGCCATCGCTGACTTTCTGTTTGCTGCTGCATTTGCGTGAAGTACGCCGCTACTTACTGCAACATCAAGTGTCTTTGAAGCTAGGCGAAGTTCTTCAGCAATTACTTTGTTATCGCCAGCAGCAACTGCGTCACGGAAACGACGGATCGCGGTCTTGATCGCTGAACGAGCAGACTTGTTACGTAGTTGAGCCTTTTCGTTTGTGCGGATTCTCTTGATCTGCGACTTAATATTTGCCACTTCGAACTACCTTCTAATCTCTTGAAATCTAAGCCCTGGCTTGTGCTGGGCAGACGCGCAGATTACCAGCGAAGGCCCTATTCACTCAAACCCGGGAAGTGATAGCGATAATCGCACGCTCTAGCGAGTGGATCGGATCAACCGCAGCACCTTTGATATCGGCATCGGCTTGGGCAACCGCCACAACCGCCCCGGCCAAGGTTGCTGGCGTCCATTTAGAAAGTTGGCGTCTGGCCTTATCAATCTGCCACGGGGCTAAGCCAAGTGGTCCTGCTAAATCAAATGATTTCACTCCTCTAGATGCACCTGAAACTTTTGCCAGAGTTCTAAGTGAGCCAGCAAGTGCGCTGGTTATTAAAACCGGATCTGTTCCAGTAGCCAACGCATTTCGCAGTGCGATTAATGCGGTATCTCGCTTTCCATCAAGTGCGGCATCTGCAACATCAAAGCCAGTGGTTTCAATACGGCCATTTTGAAATTTTAAAACATCTGTCTCATCAATCATTTTCCCTGCTACAACATCCGCTGCTAATTGTGAACATGCCCCACCCAATTCGCGGAGATCACTTCCGAGTGCATCTATTAGCCCTTGAACTGCTTCTGTAGAAATTGTGCGACCTAAGCGTTTGAATTCGGCACGGATGAAATCAGATTTCTCGCCATCTTTTTTGATTACATCACATGCAATTACTGTTGGCTTAGCCTTCTTAATTTTCTCAAGTAAAGCTTTACCTTTAACGCCACCCTTATGCCAAAGAACTAACTCAACACTCTCGTCTTGCGCATCTAGATAAGCAGTAATTTCTTCGCCTAACTCGGCGGCCAAATCTTGAATCTCTTTTATAACAATTACTCGAGAATCTCCAAAGAGAGATGGTGCAAGTGCATCAGTAATTCCACCAAGTTCCAATTCGCCGGCATCAAAAATACTTACTGTGGCACCTTTAAATTTTGAGATAACACCAGAAATTGCGCGGTCAGCAAGTAGAGCTTCCCCGCCCTGCAATAACGTTATCCCCACGAAATATTCCACCAATCATTTCTCTTAGTTCTGATCTTAAGGGTCATCTGGCTCGCATCGATAGCAATGGCGCCATCTAAGTCGGTTCGAAGTACTTTTGCGCCTAATGTTTTAAGGGCAGAAACCGTGTTTGCCGCTGGATGGCCGTAACTATTCCCAGCACCAACACTAATTAGTGCGACTTTAGGGGAAAGCTCTGTCATCAGTGGCAGGTATTGATAAGTAGAGCCATGATGTGAAACTTTATAGATATCAATTGGATCTATCTTGGCAATGGCCAGCATCGCCTGCTGGGCTTGGGGCTCTAAATCACCTGCTGAAAATATTCGAATTTTTCCCACGGTCACAAGCAGAGCAATACTTGAATTATTTATCGCCGAACCATCACCAGGTAGCGCCTCAAAAGTTGATTGTGCTTTTGTTGGCCAGAGAACTTCGATTTTTACCGCACCTTTTGCGCTATTGAATTCAATTACTTCGCCAGCAGCGACTTGATGTATCGGAGTATCTGCCAATAATAAAACAGCGGTATCTCGCTCAGATTTTGGCTCTTTAAAATTTGTGAACCAAGCATTTGAAATTCTGCGACCAGCCAATGCACCATCTAAGCCATGGACATGATCTGCGTGAAAATGTGAGAGTACAAGTAGGGGAATTTTCTTGATTCCTAAATCTTTTAGACAGTCATCCATTAACTTTGCATCGGGTCCAACATCAATCACTAAAGCTTCATTCGCTCCTAGGTTTATGACGAGCCCATCTCCTTGGCCCACATTGCAATTTGCAACGCTCCAACTCGAGCCCGGCCAACGTCCGGGTAGCACGATAATTAACGCAGCTATAACTATGAAAATTGTTAAAAAGCCCCACCTTCGAAATTTGATAAGGGCGATAAGAATGAGTGCAATCGCAGCTCCTAAATAGCTCTTTGGCAACATAAGAACGGGAAGATTTGATGCGAAGTTAGAGATCCAAACTATGAATTGTGCAAGTGGTTTTATCAGGACTAATAGAAAATGTGAGAGCGCAGGAAAGATGGGTGAGAAAATTGCGGCGATAAAACCGATGATTGTTATCGGGGCAACAACTGGCTCGGCCAAGATGTTTGCTGGGATTGAAACCAGCGAAAACAACCCCGAAATCGCCAGAATTACTGGTGTACACATAATGGTTGCCGATAATGGAATCGCAATTACTTGCGCTAATTTCTCATGGCCAAACTTCGCATTTAAGTAGGTTTCAAGCTTTGGTGCTAGTAATAAAATCCCTGCTGTCGCAGCTACTGAAAGTGCAAAGCCTGGGTCTATTGCTTGAAATGGGTCCATCAAAATTAGAAAAGAGATCGCTAGCCCAAGCGAGGGAATGGAATCCGCGCTAACGCCACGGGCTTTAGCGATCAAGATAACTGCGCTCATAACGCTAGCTCGCAACACTGATGGCGAAGGTCTAACCAAAAATATGAAACCGACTAGCACCATACTTGTGAGAATTAATCTAGATCGGACGCGTTTGAAAATCCACTGGGATAACCAGAGCAAGAAAGCGGCAATGATTGCAAAGTTGGCACCACTAACTGCTGTTAAGTGCGAGAGCCCAGATCGTCGCATCTCTAAAACAAAGCTCGCCTCTTCAAGTGAGGTGTCACCGATTACCAAGCCCGGAATTAGCGCCCCACCAGCCCCACCCACAGAGATTGCGCTCTCTCTAAAGGAATTTCTAATTTTTGCCGAAATTCGTTGTAGATAATTAGCTTGCGAAATTTTTTTAAATTCCCCATGCGTCGCAATTAAAGCCGCTACACGCCGTTCGGCAGTAGGGAAAGCTACTCCAGTTACCGCAAACTTCTCACCCGGAATCAAGTCAATAAATCTTGAACTCGTTAATCGAATAGGCAATCTAATTCGTCTACTTTCCCCACCTATCTTCAGATAAGAGATTGAAGCAAGCGCCGTCATTGATTTACTTCGAAATCTAGAACCGATAACTTTTGGCCTGCTCCAAGTTGGATCGGTCTTTAAAGTTCCAACGATTTCAACTTCAGGGTTGCTAACTAGCGCTTTAGCTAGAAAATTATGAGTTAAACCAATCTGGCGAATCGCGCTACCTGCGCTCCCAGTTAAGAGGGCGGCAATAAGTATTAGCGCCAAGCTTCGCTTTAACCCTGCGAGAGTTAGGCATAAAACAATTGCTATATAGCTCCAGGGCGCACTTAGAATTCCGGCAATCGCCGCACCCAGCCAAATTGCTAAGCCAAGTGCGAGTAATCGAAAATCAAATTCTTTTAGATACGGACCAACTTCGAGATCTCTGCGAATGTGGCATCACCAATTCCAGAAACTTTCTTTAAATCCTCAATAAGAAGGAATGGGCCGTTTAACTTTCGGTAGGCAAAAATTCGGTTTGCCATTACGGGTCCTATCCCTGGCAAAGTATCTAATTGCGCGAGCGTCGCCGAGTTCAAACTTAATGGGGACGTTGCCGTCGGGACTTTAGCTTTTACCGAACTCCTAGAGTTTCTAGAATACGAAATTTTTGGTGCGCCAACAATTATTTGTTCGCCGTCAAATAAGAGGTGGGCCAAGTTGATATCCCCTAAATTAACGCCCGGCAGCGCACCACCTGCAAGGTTTAGCGCATCAATCGCCCTCGAGCCTTTATCTAACGAATAGACACCGGGTTTTCGTACACGTCCTGAGACATCAACGATTAGAAGTTCATCAATTGCCGGAATCGTTGGCGTTATAACTTGGGGAATTATGGTTTGGGCCTGCTCGGATCCACGGCCTTGGGCTAGTGCAAAGAAGATTGCACCGATTGCGATAAACGCACCGAAGACAATGAACACCGCCTTGCGTTGTTCATCGGTGAATCCGAAGTCTAGATACTTATCTCGAATACTTTCTTTGAATTGATTTAACATGCCCGGAATCTAACTTTGCCGGTGGGCTAAATTCTTTGAGTGAAATTATCCTGTGAATTAAAGAACGATGTTAACTAATTTAGGTGCGCGCGTGATGATTTTTGAAATTGTTGCACCAGAAATTGCGGCTGTAATTTCTGGATTAGCCATCGCAAGCTTCTCAAGTTCAGCATCAGAAATATTTGGTGAAACTTCAATCCGGTCTTTGATCTTGCCATTTACTTGCAAAATTGCAGTTACCGCATCTGCTTCAAGCAACTTTGGATCAACCTCAGGCCAGCCCGCCAAAGCCACTCCTGGTTTATGTCCAAGAATTTCCCACATCTCCTCAGATGTGAATGGCGCAACTAGTGAGAGGGAAATTGCAATTGCTTCAGCCGCTTCACGAACAGCTGGATCAGAAGGGCCGCAACCAGAATCAATTGCCTTACGTGTTGCATTTACTAATTCCATAACACGGGCTACGGCAACATTGAATCTAAATGATTCGACTGCAAAACCAATATCGTGAAGAGCTTTATGTGTAATTTTTCTAAGAGCAAGGTCGCCCGCTTTGAAGTCACAACCAGCAGGACTTGTTACATCTCCC
>WLJZ01000038.1 GCA_009701525.1 Actinomycetota bacterium | reverse complement strand
CGGAAAACGGAAATTTGCCGACCTTCAAAGTAAGCCCACACGCTACGAATGGTCGCGCAATCTAATATGCAACTTTCAATAGCTACCTCCTCACTAGTTTCACTTCCTATTATTGAAGCGATTTTGCAGAGCGATCATGTAATCGGATCGATAATCACAAATCCAGATAAACCAACCGGTCGTGGCAAAAAGATTGAGGCTAATGAGTTGGCGAAATGGGCAGAGGGTAAAAACTTACCGATAGCCAAACCGGCCGATACATCTGAATTGAACCGCCACTTGCTAGCCGTACAACCTCAATTGATAATTACAGTGGCTTATGGCCGTTTGATTCCGGTCGAATTACTTCATGGACCGCGCTTTGGTTGGATTAATCTTCACTTCTCGCTGCTGCCTAAATTACGCGGAGCTGCGCCAGTGCAATGGGCGATTCTAAATGGCGAGACCGTAACTGGTTACACAATTTTTAAATTGGATAAGGGAATGGATACCGGCCCGGTCTATCTCTCAAGAGAAGTTAATATCGGGGAGGAAGATACAACACCATATCTTCTCGATAAACTAGCCCATCTTGCGGTTCCAGATTTACTGGATGTTATTTCTACAATCGGTAAAACACGAGCAATACCTCAACCTCTTTCTGGCGCAACTCTTGCTCCAAAGATAAGTAAAGATATGGCACGCATCGATTGGAAGAACGAGACTGAAACCATCTTGCGTCAATCTCGCGCCCTCTCTGATAATCCAGGGATCTGGAGCACTTTCAATGGTGAGCGCATAGGACTCTTTGGATTACACGAAGTTTTGCTTAGTAATTCGCTTAAGGCCCCCGGTGATCTTGAAGTGGTTGATGGAAAATTACTTGTGCGAACTGGAGATAGCGTTGTTGCAATAGATGAAGTCACACCTGCAGGATCCAAACGAATGAGCGCTGAAGATTTCGCAAGAGGAGCGCGTTTGACCTCGGAATCTAAATTTGAATAACAAGCCATTTAAGAGAGCGAAGCCAAGTCCGGCACGTGTCATAGCTTTTGATCTGATAACTCAGGTAAACCGAGGTGGCGCTTTCGCGAATTTAAGGCTTCCAGAATTGCTAGCGCAGTCCGATTTGGAACAACGCGATCGGGCTTTCGCTACAGAGCTTTCATATGGAACCCTTCGCATGCAAGGAAAACATGACTACGCCATAAAGAGGAAGATTGATCGTCCCTTTGAAGAATTGGATGAAAAAGTTGTAGATATCCTGCGTCTTGGAGTGCATCAAATTTTTGAAATGCGGGTTCCAATACATGCTGCGGTTAGTGAGACTGTCGAACTAGCAAGAGCTGTGGCAAGGGAGTCTAAAGCTAGTTATATCAACGCTTTACTTCGGGCAATCGCTAGTGAACCGGATATCTACATCGAATTGGAAGCTGATGAAAGTATCGCCCTACTTGATAAATTAGAAATTCTTTACTCTCATCCTAAGTGGATTATCTCTGCTTATTTCGATCAATTAAAAGATTGGCCAGAAGTTATTGAGCTCTTAAAAATAAATAATATTCCGGCAGCACCACACATAGTTGCTTGGCCTGGCAAGTCAAGTGTCGCTGAAATTCTTGAAATAGGTGGCGAAAAATTGCCCATGGGCAACTTCTCAGTTCTATCAGATCATCTTCCAAATGAATATCCAGCCGTGAAAGATAAACGTGCAGGAATTCAAGATATGGGCTCACAGTTGATCGCTGAAACGCTATTCGCGACATCTAATTCATCTTATTCATCTTATTCAGAGGCGCACTCTTGGCTGGATCTTTGTGCTGGACCAGGTGGGAAAGCTGCACTCTTAAATAATTTGCTAGAAGTTAACGCACCAGGATCCGAATTTACAGCCAATGAACCGAGCGAACATCGAGCAGAATTAGTAGCACGAGTAGTTCCTAGATCGAAAATAACCTCGATTGACGGGCGAAATCATCAGGAGTTTGGCCGAACATTCGATCGGATTTTAATTGATGCTCCATGTTCTGGACTTGGCGCTCTTAGAAGAAGACCTGAGGCTAGATGGCGTCGTTCGTTAAATGACTTAAAGGAGTTACTGCCACTCCAACGAGACTTAATTGATTCGGGCTATGAAATGCTTAACATCGGCGGAATAATTGGGTTCGCAACATGTTCGCCACTTTTAGCTGAAACTAAAGGCCAGGTATTGGATGCGCTATATCGCCACAAGAATCTAGAACTTCTAAACATCGCCGAATTCTCACCAAGTGGAGATATCGGCGTGAATCCAGATGGAACTCTGCAACTTTGGACTCATCGTCAAGGTTGTGACGGAATGTTTCTGGCGTTGCTTAAACGAACTTCATAGTGCGGGAACTAGAATCCTCACATCGCACCAATCGGTTGGTAGGGAGTTAGCGTTGATAAGAATTTGTCCTAGTATTCTAAATGCGGATCGTTCGAATCTAGCTTTGGAAATTGCCAAGATTTCAAAGGAGTCAGATTTACTCCATTTAGATGTAATGGATAATATTTTTGTTCCCAATATGACTTTTAGTCTTGAAGAATCTCGAAAAATAATTGAAGAGGCACCAATTCCAGTTGATGCTCACTTGATGATTATTGATCCTGATGTAAAGGCTCATCTATACGCTAAAGCTGGCGCGGCTAGCGTTACATTCCATTTAGAAGCGAGCTCGAATCCAGAGCTGACTAGTCAGCAAATAAGAGGTGAAGGCGCAAGAGTTGGAATCGCACTTAAACCAAATACGCCTTTTTCAACTCTTGCGCCATTGATGGAATTCCTCGATATGGTTCTAATCATGACCGTAGAACCTGGTTTCGGTGGTCAGAGCTTTATGGCAAATATGATGCCTAAAGTTGCAGAAGCTCGAGCCGAGATAGATGCCAAGCATCTTGGAAAGATCTGGCTTCAAGTCGATGGTGGAATCTCGCTAGAAACAATTTCGCAAGCGAGCCTTGCGGGAGCAGACACTTTTGTCGCTGGAAGCGCGGTATTCAAAGCAGGCACCCCAGGAGAAATGGTGGACTCTCTCCGTCTCCAAGCTAGTAAAAGCTAAACATCTCGAGGATTAAGTAGGTTAAAATTCGAAGGTGAAAAACTTTGATGCGCTATGGGCCGAACTAAACGCAATAGCTACGGCGAAACCAGAAGGCTCAGGAACCGTCAAGGAATTGGAATCTGGTATCCACGCAATTGGTAAAAAAATAATTGAAGAGGCTGGGGAAGTTTGGATCGCAGCCGAATATCAAACTAATGACGAACTTGCTTTAGAAATAAGTCAACTGCTTTACCACCTACAGGTATTAATGATTGCTCGTGGAATTGATATTAATGATGTCTACAAGAAACTATAGATAGGGAAGCTCTTGACGCTAAAAATTGCAGTACCTAATAAGGGTTCACTTGCTGAAAGTTCTGTGCTTATGCTCCGCGAGGCTGGCTATCGCCAACGCACTGATCTTCGAGATTTAGTTTTCATCGATCCAGAAAATGATGTCGAGTTTTATTACTTAAGACCCAGAGATATAGCAGTCTATGTTGGTAGCGGTGAATTAGAGGCTGGCATTACTGGGCGAGATTTATTGATTGATTCCGGAGCCGCGGCAAGTGAAATATTGCCGTTAGATTTTGGGAAAAGTACTTTTCGTTTTGCTGCGCCAGTAGCCCAGAACGTCAAGGAGAGCGAGTTAGAGGGCAAAAGAATAGCTACGGCTTATCCAGGATTACTAGCGGAATATTTAGAGCGCAAGAAAGTAAAGGCCGAAATCGTTCGCCTAGATGGCGCGGTTGAAAGTTCGATACGGCTCGGTGTCGCGGATGTAATTGCGGATGTGGTTTCAACTGGCGGAACGTTGCGTGCGGCAGGGTTGGGAATTTTTGGTGATGTTCTCTTGCAGAGCGAAGCTATTTTGATTACACGAAATGGTTATAGCCAGACGGCAGCAATTGATACCTTGGTTAGAAGACTTAACGGTGTTGTAATTGCTCGTCAATATGTTTTAGTGGATTACGATGTAAAAACTGTTGATTTAGAACGTGCATGTGCTCTTACACCAGGAATCGAATCTCCAACTATTTCGCCTTTGCAAAAGTCTGAATGGAGCGCAGTGCGCGCTATGGTTAAGCGATCAGATATTAATCGAATTATGGATGAGCTTTGGAGTGTGGGAGCAAGAGGAATCTTGGTTACTGATATTCACGCCTGTCGGCTTTAATTCTCGCCTGATTTAGTTTGCGCGGTCTGCGCTTTCGATTTCTTCGCGAGTTATTCCCATTAAATATAGGACAGAATCTAGATAAGGCGAATTAATAGAACTACTAGCGGCAGCTCGAACTGCAGGTTTTGCATTAAACGCAATTCCCAAACCAGCGATCTCTAACATTCCGAGGTCATTTGCACCATCACCGATAGCAATAGTCTGAGCCAAACTAACACCCTCTGATTCTGCAAATTCTCGTAGCGCCTCTGCTTTAGCGCTGCGATCGATCAAGTTGCCCGTAATTTTGCCAGTCAGTTTTGAATCGCTGATCTCTAACTTATTTGCTCGATAAAAATCTATATCAAGTTCATTCAAGAGCGGTTCGATGACATCGAGAAAACCACCAGAAACCACTCCAACTTTATGTCCTAGTCGATGCAGGGTTCGAATTAAAGTTCTGGCCCCTGGAGTTAAAGTAATTTCAGCTTTCACTTGTTCCAAAATATCCACACTAGCCCCAGTCAAGAGCCCAACTCTGGCGCTTAGAGAGCCTGCAAAATCCAGCTCACCACGCATAGCCTTTTCGGTGATCTCTGAAACTTCTTTACCGACTTGGTGTTTTTTGGCGATCAAGTCAATTACTTCTTGCTGAATTAGAGTGGAATCCATATCCAACAAAACTATTCTTTTGGCGCGTCTAGCCAGACCACTTTGTTCAACTGCAATATCGATATCATTTGCTCTCGCGATTTCAGCAAGTTCGCGTTGAATGGTTTTTAAATTGCCATCATTTGAAAGTAAAGTTACTTCAAATTCAATAGCGGTAAGAGGGTATGAAGCGGTTCTGCGAATTCGATCAATATTTCCACCATGCTGTGCGATTTTCGTGGCAATAGCTGCAACTCCAGCCGGCCGAAGCTCTTGTGAAAGGGCAACTATGTGAAGATTTGGGACAGCCGCATCAGCTTTATCTTGATCGGTGAAATCTATTGCCAAATCCAGATTCAATTTATTAGTGGTTTCAATTAAATCTGCTTCAATTGCGGAGGCATGAGCGGGATCTAGTGAGATAAGTGTTGTGAGAATTAATCTGCCTCTAATAACCACTTGTTCGATATCTAGAATTGTTACCGCGAATTGCTCAAGGGTTCTGTAAAGAGCTTGTGTGACTCCAGGGGCATCGACTCCTGAAATAAGGATCAGACCTGTGTGTTGCATACCGCCTTGGTCTGCCTCAATTCTGCTCATCGGCCTAGATTAGCGGTTCGTAACCGAAGCTGGTCGCCGTAGCGGGTATCTTTACCCTGTGATTCCGGTTCTGCAGGTTGAAAACGTTAGCGTGATTCGCGATTCAAAAACTATTCTGGGACCTTTAACATGGCAAGTTAACGAGAATGAACGTTGGGTTATTTTGGGGCCAAATGGTGCAGGTAAATCAACTCTCTTCGCCCTCTGCTCAAGTCAGATTCATCCAACCAGTGGCTCTGTTCATATTCTCGGTTCCAGATTGGGCGCTGTAGATGTCTTTGAGTTACGTCCTCGAATTGGTTTCATGGGCTCAACGCTGATTGAGCAATTTCCGTATGATGAAAAAGTTTTAGATGTTGTACTTACAGCTGCATACGCAGTACTTGGGCGTTGGCAAGAGGCGTATGAGCTTTGGGATGAATCACGAGCCCAGGCTTTGCTAACCACATTGGGAGTTCGCGAATTGGCCGATAGAAAGTTTTTCACATTGAGTGAGGGCGAGAAGAAGCGGACGCTAATTGCACGTGCACTTATGGCCGATCCGGAAATTCTTCTTCTAGATGAACCAGCTTCAGGTTTAGATTTAGGTGGTCGAGAAGATTTATTAAAACGTTTCGACCTTTTAGCTTTAGATCCCCATTCTCCGGCAACGCTGATAATTACGCATCATATTGAGGAAATTCCTGCTGGCTCCACACATGCCCTTCTCTTAAAAGGTGGAAGCGCTATTGCTAGTGGCCAAATTGCAGAAGTCATCACTTCAGAGAATTTATCAAAGGCTTATGAGATGCCGATATCCGTAAGTGTTATTAATAATCGCTATTCGGCCAATGCGGTGTCTTGAAATTATTTGAACTTCTTCCACAACATTGGAGGGATGAGCTTGGGTCGGGTGCCCGAACCCTAGATTCCATTTCGCTCGCGGGAGAATGCAACCCAGATCGCGCAAATATATTTAGAGCTTTTGAACTTCCGATATCGCAGTTGAAAGTTTGTATCGTTGGGCAAGACCCTTATCCAAATCCGGAACATGCCATGGGGTTATCTTTTAGTGTTCCAAATTCTGTAACAAAACTTCCGCCAACTCTTCGTAATATTTTTCAAGAGATGAAAAGCGATCTTGGAATCGAGAATAGAAAAGGTGACCTAACGCCGTGGCATAACCAAGGAGTCTTCTTGATGAATCGAGTTCTAACGACAGAACCTGGAGTTAGCCAATCTCATAAGGGGATAGGTTGGGAGAGCTTTACTGATGAAGTTGTAAAATTTCTTGCAACTAAAGATATCGTCTTCATTTTATGGGGAGCCAGCGCAGCAGAATTAGAAAAATACATTGATTACTCGAAAATAATTAGAAGTGCACATCCAAGTCCGCTCTCTGCATACCGGGGATTTTTCGGCTCTAAGCCGTTTAGTAGAAGCAATGAAGTTCTTAGAAATCTAGGCCTTAACGAGATCGATTGGCAAACTTAGAAACGAAATTAAGATTGGTTGCAATTGCTGCTCCGATAAAGAGTGCGAACATCGCGGTTCCAATTCCTAGCGTTCCTCCAAGAAGTTTTCCAATAATTAGAACAGTTAGCTCTATGGCGAGCCGGACCCGCGAAATTCGAATTCCGGTTCGCTTGTGAATCGATGTCATTAAACCGTCTCTTGGACCTGGTCCGAGCCCGCAGGTTATGTAGATGGCCGAACCCGCACCCACCAAACCAATACCGATTGTGACATAAGCTATTTGGAGGAAAATATTTGAATTTAGAGCAGGAATCGTGTCAACACCGATCTGAACAAAAAGTGCGATAACTATGATGTTGGAAATTGTGCCAAAACCTGGACGTTCTCGGAGCGGCAGCCAGAGCGCTAGAACTGCAACGCTGATGATTGCAGTGCACTCACCAATAGTAAATGGCGTATGGAGTGAGAGTCCTTGTGCGAAAACCGACCAAGGGGAGTTGCCGATAGCAGATTGAATTAGAAGAGATTCACCAAGGCCGAAGATAGCTAGACCGAATATTAAGATGCAAAAATTCTTGGGTGTAACTGCCCATCGATTTTTCGCCGTCCAAGAAGTGTGGGGAATTGTTCTGGATGGTTTTAAAAAGTGCAGCAATTTGCGCCAAATATCAGTAATTTTCACTGTTAGAGTCTACCGATATCTATAAGGGAGAGTTGAATGTTTGTAGGTCTTGGCACAGTTATAAATGTTCTAGCCATTCTTCTTGGCTCGGCTCTGGGCATATATGCCGGCGCAAAATTTAGAGAAGAGACGAGAGATTTAGTAACTACAGTTCTAGGTTTTGTGACCTTGCTCGCCGCCGGCGATGCGATAAAACAATTATGGAATCGCGATTTCACCAATCAACTTCCCAAAGGCTGGGCAGTTTTAACAATTCTCACCGCTCTATTGCTGGGTGCGCTCATCGGCAATGCACTTGGAATAGAAAAAAGCCTTGAAAAATTGGG
>WLJZ01000037.1 GCA_009701525.1 Actinomycetota bacterium | reverse complement strand
TTCTTTGCAGCTGCTGGGTTCCACCATAGAACGTTTGCACGGTGAATGTTTACAGGTACAGAGTAGATCTTGCCCTTTGTTGTAAGAGTCTTGATCAAACCTGCTGGGAATACTTTGTCCCAACCTTCTGACTTGTAAAGTGAAGTTAGATCTTCAAGCTGTCCAGCCTTCACATATGATGAAAGTTCTGCACCAGCGTGAGCTTGGAAAGTATCAGGTGGGTTTCCTGCTTCCATACGTGAAACAAGAACGCCCTTTGCGTTTGTTCCAGCTGCACCAGCAACTGAAGCGTTAACGAAAGTTGTATCTGGATTCTTCTTAACGAATTCAGTTGTCATTCCTTCTAGACCTGCAGCTTCTCCGCCTGATGCCCACCAGGTGAAGATTTCGAGGTTTCCTGCAGCAGGAGCTGCTGGTGCTGTTGATGCAACAAGTGCAACTGCAGCAAGCGCTACTACTAGCTTTGATTTCTTTAGCATTTATATCCATTCTCTACGTAGATAAAATGTGCAGATCGGCTGCACTCCGCAAATTCTTATGGGTTAGCCCAGGCTGGTCAAGATGGGTGAGGTCAATTTTGATAACAGTTCCGTTATCGAATCGCCCTTGGAAACCCCGGAGTTTGAACGGGGAATCAACCGTATTAAAGCCAAATAGGGGCTAAATATCGTCCCGATTTATCAAGAATTGAGGGGCATAGCCGAATGTATCGACAAAGGCCTGACTCGAGAGCGGGGCGTTGTGGCCGGGCAATGGGGAGCGAATTTCAGTCTTTGGATGGAACTTGGCCATGAGCTCCATGGTTGGGGCTTTAGCCATAATGTCTGGCGCCGCGAAGTTATAAACACTTGCACCTTTTATATCTGAATTAATTACAACTTCAATTGCTTTAACTGCGTCGCGCAGATCTAAATATGTCCATAATATTTTCGCGACAATTCCTTTTGGAAATCTTGGATCTGGTGGCAAGTTATCTTCATCATTAAATCTGCGTGCGAGTTCTAAAGTTTTTTCTGGAGTATTAGTCCAAGGAAAACGCATTCCAACAAATGCAGTTTCACATCTGCGTGACCACATCAAAGCCGATCTCTCATTTACCTCTTTTGAAAGTGCATAGCTCTCTTCAAATATAAATGGGTGTGCTTCATCAACTGGTGCATAAAGCGGTGAAGTCCACTCATCTGAATATGCAAAACCATATGCCGAAAGACTTGAGGCATACACAACAGTTTTAACTTTTGCTTGGGCAGCGGCAGTGAATACTGCAAAGGTGCTTACCGAATTATTCTTAAAAACTTCGTACTGGCGAGCATCTGTTGGATTTGGAATCGCACCCAGGTGCACAACAGCGCTTGCACCAGCGATTGCGCTGTCACAGAAATCCAAACTTGTTAGATCGCCTACGACCAACTTAGAGCCCTCGGCAAAATCGCCTTCGCGCTTATCTACGCTTATAACTTCATGACCTTGTCTGACAAGATGCTCGGCAGTGGCACGGCCTAATAGGCCCGTGGCTCCAGTTACAACGATTTTTAACTTGCTCATGGCTAAATATTACTTACCAATACCAGCCGTTAGGCCGTTAACTAATTGACGTTGGAATATTAAGTACACAACTACAGCCGGAATTGCTGAGATAAGAGAGCCTGCCATCAAGACTGGAATATCTGTCACGCGCCCAGCCGACAACGCCCCAAGACCAACAGTGATTGTTCGGTATGCCGGTTCCTGGATAAATAGAAGCCCCACTAGTAAATCGTCCCAAACTTGAATGAACTGCAGAACAATTACAGTGATAATTGCAGGCACGGCAAGTGGAAGACCAATCTTTAAGAAAACTTTTGGATAGCTCAAGCCATCGACAATTGCAGCTTCAACTAAATCGTCAGGAATTCCACGGAAGTATGAAGTCATCAAGAATGTTGCAAAAGGTGAACCGAGCGCGGCATAGACAAAAATCGCACCCCAGTAACCATTTAGCAAATTAAGTTTGCTGGCATTTATATAGGCCGGAATAATTATTGATTGAAGGGGAATTAACATTGCGCCAACAATTCCTAAGAAAAATACCGGTGATGCCTTTGATCGCATCTTGGCAATCGCAAAACCTGCCATAGTAGAAACAACCAGAATTATTGAAATTGCACCGGCGCAAACTACGGTTGAGTTTAGAAGTTGTTGAGTCACTGGAAGAGTTTTAAAAAGTTTGCCCCATGACGCAGTCGAATGTCCTGGCTGGCCAAAATACTGCTCCTTGGATTTAAAGGAGGTATTGATCATGAATGCAAATGGATAGAGCATGACAACAGCTAGAACACACATCGAGATAAAAGCGGTAATAGTCTTTAGCGATAATCTCTTGCGTCTCATCTACTCATCCTTATTTCGCATAAGTAGTAATTGACCTATTCCAAGAATTGCCATCATGAAGAAGAGGATCACGCCAAGCATCGCGCCTGTTCCGAAATTGCCTCGGGAGAAAGCACTCTGGAAGATAAAGAATTCGAGAGTAGTAGTACCAAATCCTGGTCCACCGCCCGTCATTACGAAGATCAAACTAAATAGCGCCGTGAATGCGCTGATTACTGTGATGACAAACGAGAATTGAATAAAACGATTCAACTGGGGCAATGTGATACTTCTGAAAATTCTAAAGTTACTTGCCCCATCCATTCGGGCAGCTTCATTTAGCGATTGATCAAGAGTCGCCATTCCAGTTAAGAAAATTATTGAATTAGTTCCAACCATCGACCAGATAAAAGTTATAGCTACCGCGAATAGTGCGCCTTTTTCGGAAGATAATAAATCTGTCTTTATGAATCCGAGGCCGAAGGCTTTCAATAATTCATTTAGCAGACCTTCTTGTGCGAAGAAGCGCATAGAAACCATTCCGATAACCACCCAAGAAATTGCAGTAGGCAGAAAGTAAATAGAACGGAAAATCTTCCAGCCCATGACTTTCTCATTTAATAGAAAGGCAATCCCCATTGGAAATAAGATCGCAATTGGTACGCCTAGAAGTAGGAGGCCGTTATTCTCTAAAACTCGCCAAAAAATTGGATTCTTAAATTCTTGAATATAAGCAGAAATGCCGAGCCAATTGGCATCAACACCATTCCATTCGGTGAATGAAAAATAGCCAGCTTGGATAATCGGAATGCCAAGAAAGGCGCTCACCAGAATTAGTGCGGGAGCCGCGAAAAAAATTCCAGTTCGCGTGCGTGCCCTATGGAGTGAGGACTTCTTAGCCATGTGCCAGAGTCATTTTTAAATTAATCCTTAATAAAAATTGTAAAAAAGAGTGAGAGCGAAGTGATTTCTTCGCTCTCACTTTTACATCTACTTACAGGAATTTCTTATAACTATTTTTATTAGTTGTAAGTGTTTCCACGCTTAGCTGCAGGAAGTGCTTTCCAGACCTGAGCCATTTGCTTCAAGCCATCCGCAACCTTGGTCTTACCACCGAGGAGTGCTGGGATGATCTTGTTACCAGCATCAACAACATCACCTTGTAGAACGTTGTCGAGCATTGGATAACGTGTGAAGCCTTGCTTTGCAGCAAAGTCCAGCATCTGTTGATTAACAGGATTTGTTGTCTTTGATCCTGTGATATTTGGAATCAAGCCAACACCATCAAGAATCTTTGCGGCAGCATCTGTAGTCATGAACTCCAGGAATTTACTAGCTGCAGCTTGATTCTTTGAATAGTTAGTCATTGCAAGGCCTTGGCCAGCAAATTCAACTACGCCCTTAATTGGCTTATCTGAAAATGGCGGAACGAAGGCTGCAACATTTGTCTTCATTGCATCTGTGAACTTTTGAGTATCCCAAGTTCCGTCGATGATCATTGCAGCTTTGCCGCCAATGAAATCTTCTACGTTGTTGGTCTTAGTTAATACATCTGTGTTTGTGCATCCCTTTGTCTTAAGAGCTGCGTACTTGCCATATGAATCTAGGTTGGCCTTTGAATCCCATTGGTTCTTGCCGCTATATAGATCGCGAAGACCGGAAACAGAAGACTGTCCGATTGCAATATAGCTTGCGTCATACCATGGGTAATACAAAGCACCAAGGCTCTGGCCACCGTTACCGTAAACAAGAGGTGTGTATCCAGCGCTCTTTAACTTTCCGCATGCTGAATAAAGTTCGTCCCAAGTTGTTGGAACCTTTGCAAGTCCTGCCTTCTTGAAAGCTGCCTTGTTGTAGAAGCCAATATAGAACTGGCGATCTAGTGGCATTACATAAGGTCCATTTTTTGCATCAAAGTTTGGTGAAGACCAACTTAGTGAACCTTCTCTTGCTAGTGCGGCATCTGAAACTTTGCCCTTAAGGTTTTGTAAGTAGCTCTTGTATTGAAGTGCAAATAGACCAGTCCACATAAGAGCCAAATCTGGGCCCTTCTTTGAAATGGCTGCTGATTGCAAAAGTGCGAAGTAGTTATCGCCAGGTTGGTCAACTAATTTAAAAGTAACTGATGGGTTTGCCTTTGTGTAAGCAGATGTAAGTGCTTTAACTGCTTCCGCATTCTGGGTTGTTCCCAAGTTGTGCCAAATAGTTATGGTTGTTCCAGCGGCATTTGCAGATTGTGCATTAATGCCGACTCCTGTTGCTGCCATAGCAAACGCAATTGCGCCGGCAAGAAGAGACTTTCTACGCATTTATCCTCCTGAAGTAGTGGTTGTCGAACTTTATTCGGATTGGTGAGAAAAACCCATACTTTTCTCAGTTAATTCTTAAGATCTTCCTACTACTGGCGGGATAAATCTGCGCTCACTCTTGCTCTTTGGTCGAAGAAAATCCAAATCACATCCCAAATCTGCCTGCATTACATGAGCTTGGTAAAGAGCCGGCCACCCTCGGAGATGTTCGCTTACTGGTTGCCGCCACTTTGCTTTTCTTTGTGCCAACTCACTGGCATCTACTAGCAATTCGAGTGCTCCCGAAGCGACATCTAATTTAATTTGATCGCCATCATGGACAAGTGCAAGTGGTCCGCCAATTGCAGACTCTGGTGAGACATGAAGAACGCAAGTTCCAAAAGAAGTTCCACTCATTCTGGCATCAGAGATTCGCACCATATCGGTAATGCCGGCTTCAATCAGTTTTTTCGGAACCGGAATCATTCCCCACTCTGGCATTCCAGGAACTCCAACTGGTCCGCAATCTCGCAGAACTAAAACCGAATCTTTTGTTATATTCAAATTCGGATCATCGATTCGAGAGCGCATATCTTTGTATCCATGAAAAACTACAGCTGGACCTGTGTGGCTAAGTAATTCTTCTGATGCAGCTGAAACTTTAATTACAGCGCCATTTGGAGCGAGATTTCCTTTCACGACAGCAAATGCACCTTTTGGATAAATTGGATCTTCAGTGGATCTGATTGTGTTATTTAAAGGCAAAATTCCTGTAACGATTTCTCGCCAACTTTTGCCAATTAAAGTCTGTTCATCTAATTCAAAGCTATCCCCACAATTTGCAATTAGCGCTGGCAGGCCACCAGCTTTATTGAAATCCTGAATCAATTTTGCGCCAGATGGTTCGACATCAGCAATAACGGAAAGTCCATTTGCTAGTTCATTAATCTCGTCCAGAGTTAATCCTCCGTCAACCCGACCAGATATTGCTAAGAGATGAATGATGGCATTTGTGGAACCACCGCAGGCATGCAAGACGCGCATAGCATTTCTAAATGCAGCTGGGGTTAATAATTTTGATGGAATTAACTCTTCATTAACCATCTTCACAATTTCTTTTCCAGAATTAAAAGCTGCAACCGTGCGAGCTGGATCGTTCTCCGGAATTACCGAAGTACCTGGCAGTGTTAAGCCAAGAGCTTCAACCATCATCGCAACGGAAGATGCTGTTCCCATTGTGTTGCATGAACCAAGTCCACAATTTAAACAACCTTCAAATTCTTTCCATTGATCCTCGCTAATTTTCTTAGCGCGATAATCAGACCACATTCTCCAGAGATCAGTTCCAGTTCCAATTGGCTTTCCACGAAATTCGGCTACCGGTCTGGCGCCAGCTGTGAACATAATTGTTGGAAGGTCAGTGCTAATTGCCCCCATCAGGGATCCCGGAACGCTCTTGTCACAGTTGGCAAGTAAAACTACGCCATCAATTGGATAGGAGCGTAAATATTCTTCAACTTCCATCGACAACATATTCCGATAGAGCATGGCACTTGGCTTCATTAAGTCTTCGCCCAAAGACATAACTGGAAATACAACTGGAATTCCACCAGCTTCAATAATTCCTCTTTGAATTTCTGGGATGAATCCTCGAAGTGGCAAATTACAAGGATTCAAATCGCTAGATGAATCTGCAATTCCAATAATTGGTTTTCTGTTATTTACATCGATTTTGTGGCCAATCGATGCCATGACAACTCGGTGCGAAAGTGCGACTTCGTCATCACCTGAAAACCACTCGCTACTCCGCAAGTTAGACATGTTGGGAGTCTACTCGTAGTATTTCCTGCAATCATGAAAACACTAATCACTTCTGGCGACGGATCAGCCGAACTTGTTGAAGTCGCAGATCCAATTGCCGGCAACGGCGAATTATTAGTCGCACCAATTGCTGCAGGCATCTGCGGGACAGACTTAGAAATTATCAGCGGCGATGGCGATCCGGCTTTTGTGAAATATCCAGCATCACTTGGCCACGAATGGACAGGTCGTGTAATAGGACATGGTCCCGGTGTGACTTCACCAGCCATTGGTTCTCGAATAGTTGTAACCGGAATTATTCCGTGCCAAACATGTTTTGAATGTAAGAATGGTGATACCAATCGCTGTTTAATTTATGATGAGATCGGCTTTACTAGACCTGGCGCTGCTGCAGATTTAATAACTGTTCCCGCTTGGTTGGCACATGTCGTCAGCGAAAATGTTTCTGATGAATCTGCTGTTCTGGCTGAACCAACCGCAGTCGTAACTCAAGCTTTTATGAAAGCGAATCCAAAGAGCGATTCCAAGATTCTAATTATCGGTGATGGCACCATTGCGCTAATAGCTGCAACAATGGCAAAGATTTATAAACCAAAATTCATTCATATGCTCGGACTCAAAGATGGGCAGAATGAAATCGCGAAGAGCGCAGGTGTTGATGAATTCTTAACGTCACCGACTGATGAGAAATACGACCTAATAATTGAAGCAGCAGGGGCGCCGGCTCGAATCAGTGCTGCGATTGGACAATTGGTGCGTGGTGGAACGCTTCTATTACTTGGGTACCCAGGACATCAGAAAACTGCAGCGATAGTTGTGGATGATGTAATCAACGGTGATTTAAATATCATCGGATCTTTTGGATCTTCGCTAGCCGCTTGGCAAAAAAGCGTTGAGATGTTTAATTCCGGAGAATTAGATCTGGGTTATTTAATTACTCATAAATTTAAATTGAGTGAATTTGCAGATGCAATTGAAGCGCTTAAATCAGCACCTGCTCCCCGTGGCAAGATTGCGCTAATAATTAATTAAGCAAATCTTCCTGATAGGCCGCCATCAATAATCCAGTCGGCGCCATTTACAAAGGAAGCATCATCACTTAGTAAGAAGGTAATAACTTTTGCAATTTCGATTGGCTGGGCCATGCGCCCCATTGGTTGAACAGCAAGGGCTTCAGCGCGCTTCTCTGGATTCTTCACAAAATAATCTTCGACCATCGGAGTGAGAGTAAATCCAGGTAGAACCGCATTAACGCGGATTCCGTGTTTGCCTTCATCTAGTGCAAGGTTTCGAGTAAGTCCAAGAATTCCAGATTTCGCGGCGGCATATGGAAAGTAATTTGGATAAGACATACGTGCGTGAATTGAAGAGATATTTACAATCGCGCCTTTTTTAGCTTTGCGCATTGCAGGTAGACATAATTTTGCAGTTACCCAAATACTCTTGAAATCGACATTCATGAAGTCTTCCCACTCGGCCTCAGTCATTTCAACTGGATCGTAATAAGCATTACGTCCTGCGTTATTTACTAGGCCGACAACTTCGCCAAACTCTTTTGTTATAGCCGCATGTACATTCTGCATCTGTTCAACGCTTCCGACATTTCCTTGAACAAAGAACGCGCGATT
>WLJZ01000036.1 GCA_009701525.1 Actinomycetota bacterium | reverse complement strand
TACAAATCAAGTATTGAAGAACCAACAACAATTGCTACAGAGAACACAGCAAGAATTTTAGAACGGATGCGAATTACCAGAGCTGCTGAAATTGAAAGAGGACTTACACTTACTGGACCGCATCGCGATGATCTAATCCTAAATTTAGGTGATCATTTAGTTAAAGGTTATGCAAGTCATGGGGAGTCTTGGTCAATAGCGCTAAGTTTAAAACTAGCTACATACCAACTGTTAGAAAAAGATGGGTTAAAACCTATATTGATTCTTGATGACGTCTTCTCTGAATTAGATGAAGAGCGAAGAGTGCACTTAATTAAGCTAGCAAAATCCGCAGAACAAACCTTTATAACTGTTGCGGTCGAAAATGATCTTCCAAAAGAATTGTCAGGAAATAGATACCTTGTAAAATCTGGGCATGTTTCAAAAATTTCGGGGGGCCAATAAATGGCTCGCGATTTAGCAAGAGAGCTCTACCGAGCTTTTAGAAATCAACCTCGCAGAAATAAAATAGCCGATAGCTCCGAAGTTCGTGGCCATGTAACAGATCCTCAACAAATTGGATTTGTTTTATCTGAATTAGTTGCGGCGCGAGATTGGCGACAAGGTTTAGCCGAAGGAAATATCTTTGTTGATTGGGAGAAAATTGTCGGTGCAGAAATCGCTAGCCACTCAACCCCTATTTCACTTCTCGAAGGCGTTCTTACAATTCAAACTTCTTCAACTGCTTGGGCAACTCAACTAAATTTAATCTCTTCAGATTTATTGAAAACAATAAGCGGATCAGCGCCAGGCGCTCTGGTTGAGAAGCTGACCTTGATTGGTCCAAATGCTCCAACTTGGAAGAAGGGCCTTCGAACTATTCGAGGAGCCAAAGGTCCACGCGATACCTACGGTTAAATCACCCACACAGTAAGTACCCACAACTTCTACGCGATAGCCTCTCTAATCCACCGCACAAGCCGCTTTTGCGGTAGTCCGCATCAGATTTAAGGACTAGGATTACGGCAGTTGCTAGGAAAAAACGAGCGAGGTTTAATTCTCAGCCGTTTTAACAGGTATTTATCGAAAGAAATTTACTTTTGAGTGGAGGTGCAATTTGAGCAAGAGCACGTATGACGCCTCGAATATCACCGTCCTAGAAGGTTTAGATGCGGTTCGAAAACGCCCAGGTATGTACATCGGATCTACCGGGGAACGCGGACTTCACCACTTGGTTTATGAAGTCGTAGATAACTCAGTTGATGAAGCACTTGCCGGATATTGCACCGAGATAAATATTTCTTTAATGCCAGATGGATCTTTGCAGTGCGTTGATAACGGCCGAGGAATTCCTGTCGACATGCACCCAGTCGAGAAAAAACCAGCACTAGAAGTTGTTCTAACAGTTTTACACGCCGGCGGAAAATTTGGCGATGGTGGATATTCAGTTTCTGGCGGATTGCACGGTGTTGGTATCTCTGTAGTTAATGCACTTAGTACTGATTTAGCTGTTCAGGTAAAGCGCGATGGTTTTAATTGGTTCCAAGAATATAAATTAGGAGTTCCACAATCTCCGGTTCGCAAAGGTGATGCAACCGAAGAGACTGGAACAACTGTAACTTTCTGGCCATCTGCTGAAATATTTGAAACCACCGATTTTTCTTTTGAAGTTTTATCAACTCGTTTTCGCGAAATGGCTTTTTTAAATAAGGGCCTAATCCTTACCCTTAAAGATTTGCGTCCCGGCCACGTGGATGAAAAAGGTGAACCACTTTTCGTGCGTTATCACTATCAAGGCGGAATCATTGATTTTGTTAAACACTTAAATCAAACAAAGGGCGAGACCCATAAATCCATAATCTCCTTTGTTGCAGATGAGACGAAACACAAAATGAGCCTTGAAGTAGCGATGCAATGGAACGCCGGATTTACTGAATCTGTTTACACCTTTGCAAACACAATTCACACTCATGAAGGCGGCGCTCACGAAGAAGGATTTAGAACTGCGTTAACTTCTGTTGTAAATAAGTTTGGCGAAGAGTGGGGATTTATTCGCAAGAAGGAAGATCGCCTAACTGGTGAAGATATTCGCGAAGGTTTAACTGCAATTGTTTCTATCAAGCTTGCAGAGCCACAATTTGAAGGCCAGACCAAAACTAAACTTGGAAATACTGAAGCCAAATCATTTACTCAAAAGAGTATGAATGATCATTTAACTAGCTGGTTTGAACAGAATCCCGGCGAAGGAAAAGACATTGTTAGAAAGAGTATTGATGCAGCAGCAGCGAGAGTTGCTGCACGCAAAGCTCGCGATCTATCTAGAAACCGTAAAGGTTTATTAGAAGGACGCGGCATGCCTGGAAAATTGGCGGATTGCCAATGGACCGAGCCAGAAAAGTGCGAGCTTTATATCGTTGAAGGTGATTCTGCGGGCGGATCTACTAAAGGTGGACGTGATTCAAGATATCAAGCAGTGCTTCCAATCCGCGGAAAGATTTTGAATGTTGAGAAGGCCAGAATTGATCGCGTGCTTCAAAACAATGAAGTGCAATCTCTAATCACCGCACTTGGTACCGGAATTCATGATGATTTTGATATTGCAAAACTTCGCTATCACAAAATTATTTTGATGGCGGATGCTGACGTCGATGGACAGCACATCAGAACACTTCTTCTAACTTTGTTATTTAGATTTATGCGCCCGCTGATTGAAAATGGTTTTGTTTACTTAGCTCAACCTCCACTTTATAAACTTAAGTGGGGCGGTAAAGAACCTGTGCAATATGCCTTCTCTGATCGCGAGCGAGATGGTTTTATTCAAATCGGTTTAGATGCCGGAAAACGCCTGCCAAAAGAGGATGGTATTCAGCGCTTCAAAGGTCTTGGTGAAATGCCAGCTAAAGAACTTTGGGATACAACAATGGATCCAGCACACCGCGTTCTAATTCAAGTAACACTTGATGACGCAGCAGCTGCAGATGATTTGTTCTCTGTATTAATGGGTGAAGATGTTGAACTTCGCAGAAACTTTATTCAGCGCAACGCTAAAGATGTTCGATTCTTGGATATCTAGGTAAACATGGCAGAGAATATGAATCCAGATAAGACCGCTGCGCACGACCGCATCGAGTCTGTTGATCTTCAAGTTGAGATGGCTCGTTCTTATCTCGATTATGCAATGTCAGTAATTGTTGGCCGCGCACTTCCAGATATTCGAGATGGTTTAAAACCAGTACACCGTAGAGTTCTTTACGCAATGTATGACGCGGGATATCGGCCAGATAAGGGTTACTACAAATCTTCACGCATCGTCGGCGATGTTATGGGTAATTACCATCCACACGGTGACACAGCTATTTATGATGCAGTTGTTCGACTCGCACAATTTTGGTCACTTCGTTATCCACTAATTGATGGAAACGGAAACTTTGGTTCTCCTGGAAATGATCCAGCCGCAGCAATGCGTTATACCGAAGCCAGACTTGCACCTCTCGCTATGGAGATGATGCGAGATATTGATGAAGACACAGTTAATTTCATTCCAAACTACGACGGCCGATCTCAAGAACCAACAGTTCTCCCAAGTCGTTTCCCCAACCTACTTGTAAACGGCAGCGCTGGAATTGCAGTTGGTATGGCAACAAATATCCCACCGCACAACCTAAATGAAGTTGTGGAAGGCGTTGTCTGGTCACTCGAAAATCCAGATGCAGATCCAAAGGATTTATTAGAAAAGCTATTAACAATTGTGAAAGGCCCAGACTTCCCAACAAAAGCTCTGATTGTTGGACGCCAAGGAATTGAAGATGCTTATCGCACCGGCCGCGGTTCAATCATTATGCGCGCAGTAGTTGAAGTTGAAGAGATTAACAAGCGAACCTGTCTTGTAGTTACTGAACTCCCATATCAAGTCAACCCAGATAATTTAGCGCTTAAGATTGCCGAGCTAGTAAAAGATGGGCGCATCAAAGGTATTGCAGATGTGCGCGATGAAGGTAACGAGCGTCTTGGCCAACGTTTAGTTATTGTTCTTCGTAACGATGCCATTCCAAAGGTAATTTTAAATAATCTTTACAAGCACACCCAACTTCAAGATTCATTCGGCGCAAACATGCTCGCACTTGTCGATGGCGTACCACGCACGCTTCGCATTGATGAATTCATTCGTTATTACATTGAACACCAGATTGAAGTTATTGTCCGCCGAACAAAATACCGATTGCAAGAACGTGAAAAGCGGGCACATATTCTTCGTGGATATCTAAAAGCACTCGACGCACTCGACGCTGTAATTGCTTTGATTCGCGCATCTAGAACTCCAGAAGAAGCGCGCACTGGTTTAATGAAACTTCTAGATGTTGATGAGATTCAAGCCAACGCCATTCTAGATATGCAATTGCGCCGAATAGCGGCACTAGAGCGCCAGAAAATCAACGATGAGTACGAAGGTTTGATGGCTGAAATTGTTGAACTAAATAGCATCCTGGCATCAGAAGCTAAACAGCGCGAAATTATCAAGACGGAATTACAAGAATTAACAGCTAAATATGGCAATGAACGCCGTACTCAAATTATTGCTGGTGATACCGATCTCTCTGTTGAGGATTTAATTCCAGATCAAAGCGTTGTTGTAACTATTACAAAAACGGGTTATTCCAAGCGCACAAAGGCGGACTTGTATCGTTCACAACGTCGCGGCGGAAAGGGCGTTAAAGGCGCAGCTCTTAAACAAGACGATCTGGTCGAACACTTCTTTGTTGCCTCAACCCACGACTGGTTACTCTTCTTTACAAATAAGGGCAGAATTTATCGCGCGAAGGTGCACGAACTTCCAGATGCCGGACGCGATGCCAGAGGGCAACATGTTGCCAACCTACTTGCATTTAAACCAGATGAAACAATTGCGCAAGTAATTGCAATCTCAGATTACAAATCACACCCATACCTTGTTATTGCAACTCGTGGTGGAATAGTTAAGAAATCGCCACTTGTTGAATATGACTCACCACGATCTGGTGGATTAATTGCAATTAATTTAAAGGATGGCGATGAATTAGTTTCAGCGGCGCTAGTTAGCGAAAAAGATGAAATTCTTCTTGTGTCTCGCAACGGTATGTCACTCAGATTTAGTGCAGAAGAAGATTCAATTAGATCAATGGGTAGATCAACTAGCGGTGTTATAGGAATGAAATTCCGTGGCAAAGATCAACTCTTAACAATGGCAGCAATCACAGATATTTCATCACCAAAATTTGTTCTAACTGCAACTGATGGCGGCTACGCAAAGCGCACGCCATTAGATGAATATCGACCTCAAGGTCGCGGCGGACTTGGAGTTAAGGCAGCAAAGATTGATGAAGATTCTCGCGGTGTACTAGTTGGCGCAATGATTGTTGAAGCTAGCGATGAAATTCTTGCTATTACATCTGGTGGCGTTGTTATCCGAACCGCATGTTCTGAAATTCGCGAGACAAGCCGCGACACCCTTGGAGTTCGCTTGGTGAATTTGGATGATGGCATTTCGGTCGTATCGATCACTCAGGTTAAAGAGTAAGAATTCCGCGCAGAATTCCGCGCTTTTGGCTGACGCCTTAAAGTCGGGTAGCCTTCACCAGTTAAATTCTCGCGTTTGGGCCTTTAGCTCAGCTTGGTTAGAGCGCTTCCCTGATAAGGAAGAGGTCAGTGGTTCAAGTCCACTAAGGCCCACCAATCGCGGCATTTAACCGGTTTTACAGATTTAATAAGTTAGCAATCTTTAGATAAGGTTGCGCCACTTACCCGTTAACCGCGGGGACCTAGCTCAATTGGTAGAGCACCGCCTTTGCAAGGCGGGGGTTAGGGGTTCGATTCCCCTGGTCTCCACAAATAACTTTCATGAAAGTTTTAGCTTCGAAAACAAATAACCCGTTGAAAGGGAAAACATGTCAACAGCAATTCTTCACACAAGCATGGGTGATATCAGCATTGAACTATTTCCAAATCACGCACCAAAGACTGTTGCAAACTTTGTTGAACTTGCAACCGGAAAGCGTGAATGGGTAGATCCAATCACTGGCGAGAAAACGTCAAAGAATCTTTATTACGGAACAGTTTTTCACCAGGTAATAGCAAACTTCATGATTCAAGGTGGAGATCCACTTGGCAACGGAACCGGCGGACCGGGATACCAATTCGCAGATGAATTCCATGGCGAACTAGCATTCGATCGCCCTTACATTCTTGCTATGGCCAATGCTGGACCAGGAACAAATGGTTCACAATTTTTTATCACAGTTGCAGAAACCGCATGGTTAAACCGCAAGCACACAATTTTTGGTGAAGTTAAAGATGAAGCTTCAAAGAAGATTGTTGATGCGATCGCTGCAGTTAAAACTGGCGGACAAGATCGCCCAGTTCAAGCTGTAAAAATTAACACTGTAACAATCTCAGAATAATCAAATGAAAGAGCGGCAATCACTCACAACGAGTCTGATTGTTCTGATTTCAGGCTGCTTTCTTTTAGCAGAGTATTTTCTTCCAGATCTGCAATCTCAATTAGCACTCTTCTATGGTGGAGATTATTCAAATGGCTATTTTCCAGGAGTTTCAACTGGGCAGTGGTATCGAATAGTTACAGTCGCCCTAACGCACGCTGGTTGGTTGCACTTAATTTTTAACATGCTGGCGCTTCATTCAATTGGAACACCAATAGAAATGTTCTTAGGCCGAGCTCGCTATGTATTTATTTTTCTAGGCTCATTAATAGCGGCTTCACTGACTTCACTCTATTTTGGACCTCACAACATTTACGCAGTTGGCGCTTCTGGTGCAATCTACGGATTATTTGGCTCGCTCTTTGTAATCGGAAAACGATCAGGAGCTAACTATCAGAACATCACCGGAATAATTATTATCAACTTACTAATAACTTTCACTGTGCCAGGAATTGATTGGCGCGCGCATATCGGAGGATTAGTGGCCGGAATTGTTATTACTTATCCTTTGATGTTTCGCAGAAGAACTTGAGCAACATCTAAAACTCCAATATCGGACTCTCTTGCAGTCATCCCATCGCTGACCATAATTCGGCAGAACGGACATGCAACAGCAACTTCCTGTACTTGCGTTGCAATTGCTTCATCAACACGATTTAAATTAATGCGCGTACCAATTGTCTCTTCCATCCACATGCGCCCACCACCGGCGCCACAACAGAATGAACGATCCTGATTTCTTGGCATTTCGGTAACTTCAACACCGGTTGATTGCAAAAGTTCGCGCGGTGGTTGGTAAATCTGATTGTGTCGACCCAGGTAACAAGGGTCGTGATATGTAAGAGTTGCATCACTCTTATGTGGTGAAGTTTTTAGCTTCCCCTCTTTAATCAATTGATTAAGCAATTGTGTGTGATGAACCATTTGCAATTCAAAACCTTGCTGCTTGTAATCTCGGCCAATTGTTGTGAAGCAGTGAGGACAGGTAACTACAACCTTCTTAACACCTCGAGCTCCAAAAGTTTGTTGCAGAGTTTCAATGTTTTCACGCGAAAGAATCTGATATAAAAATTCATTTCCAGAACGGCGAGCTGGATCGCCACTACATGTTTCGCGTTGCCCCAAAACACCAAAAGTCGTTCCAGACATATAAAGCAGCTCGGCAACAGCTTTAGTGGTTCTCTTTGCCCGCTCTTCGTAAGCACCAGCACATCCAACCCAGAATAAATATTCAACATCTTCTGGAATTTCATTCTCTATAACTGTTACTGGAAAATCGCATTCAGCAATCCAAGCGTTTCGGTCAGTGCGGTTTGCGCCCCATGGATTACCGGTTTTTTCGAGGTTTCTAAAGGTTCCACCTAGTTCAGAAGGAAATTCGGATTCGACCAAGACCTGGAATCTGCGCATATTTACAATGTGATCGATATGTTCAATATCTACGGGGCACTCTTCCACACAAGCACCACAAGTGGTACAAGACCATAGGACTTCAGGTGAAATAACGCTGCCAACAATTGGTTCATCGCTTCCAACTTTAGTTAACGCATGATCGCGCATTGCCATAATTAATAATTTAGGAGAGAGCGGTTTATCGGTATGCCATGCTGGACATTGAGATTGGCAGCGACCGCATTCGGTGCAACTAGCCATATCCAATAAAC
>WLJZ01000035.1 GCA_009701525.1 Actinomycetota bacterium | reverse complement strand
TGCGGCTGGCGCAGGATTAGCTCCCGCCGATAAGAAACTTTATGCGTTGCGAGATGTAACCGGAACGGTTCAAGCGATTCCTCTAATTGCATCTAGCATTATGAGTAAGAAAATCGCCGAGGGAACAAGTGCCTTGGTTCTGGATGTTAAAACTGGCTCTGGCGCATTCATGTCTGATCCTGCAAAAGCTGGCGAGCTAGCTCGGGTAATGGTTGATCTTGGCAAACAAGCGGGTGTAAAGATGCGCGCACTTGTAACTGCAATGGATGTTCCACTTGGCTTAACAGCTGGCAACGCGCTAGAAGTGCGCGAATCTATTGAAGTTTTGGCGGGTGGCGGGCCAAGTGATGTAGTCGAATTAACTCTGGTTCTGGCACGTGAAATGTTAGATGCAGCTGGAATCAAACCGTTAATGGATCCAGAAAAAGCTTTAAAGAACGGCGCAGCTATGGATAGTTGGCGAAAAATGATTACAGCGCAAGGTGGCGATGTTGATGCACCGCTTCCGGTTGCAAATGAAAAGATTCAAGTTAGCGCCGACGCTGATGGAACTCTCTCATCTATGGATGCCATGAGTGTTGGTATCGCAGCTTGGCGACTTGGAGCGGGACGCTCAAAGCAAGGTGAAAAAGTTAGCTTGGGAGCTGGTATCGAGATTCACGCTAAGCCAGGAGCCCAAGTTAAAAAGGGTGATGCAATTTTTACACTTCATGCTGATGAGCCAGCAAGATTTGCGCGCGCCCTAGATGCCTTAACAAATTCTTTTAGTATTAGTAACGATGGTTCAGTAGCGCCGCGCTTGCCGCTAATCGTAGAGAGAATTGAGGGCTGAAATGTCATTGACGAGTATTCCAACCCCAGAACAGATCAAGCGATTACCAAAGGCGGTAATTCATGACCATCTTGATGGCGGATTGCGCCCCGAGACAATAATTGAATTAGCAAAAGAAATTGGATATGCCCTTCCAGTCAATGAACCAGCGGCACTGGCTGATTGGTTTTATGAAGCTTGCAATTCAGGTTCACTTGTTCGATATATCGAAACTTTCGAGCACACAATTGCTGTGATGCAGACGAAAGAAGCAATTACAAGAGTAGCCAAAGAGTGCGCATTAGATTTAGCAAGAGATGGCGTTGTTTACGCAGAAGTTCGCGGCGCACCAGAATTATTCACACGCAAAGGCTTGAGCCTTGAGGAAGTTATTGAAGCAACAATTGCTGGATATCGCCAAGGTGAAGTAGCTGCAAAAGCTGAAGGTTTAAGAATTCGAGTGGAATCTCTTCTCTGTGCGCTGCGACAGAATCCGCATGCACAAGAGATTGCAGAGAAGGTAGTTAAGTATCGCGATCTTGGCGTTGTTGGATTTGATATTGCTGGCCCTGAAGATGGTTTTCCACCAACAAATCAATTAGAGACTTTTAATTATTTACGTCAAGAAGATGCCCACTTCACAATTCACGCCGGAGAGGCTTATGGCCTACCTTCAATTTGGCAGGCAATTCAAATGTGCGGAGCCGAGCGCCTTGGTCACGGTGTTCGAATTATCGAAGATATCGATTTCTCAGGGAGTAAGCCTGTGCTCGGTCGACTCTCTGCATATATCCGCGATCGCAGAATTCCCTTAGAGCTCTGTCCAACTTCAAATTTGCAGACCGGTGCCGCAAAAACTATTGCTACCCATCCAATAGGGGCGCTAGCAAAACTTCGATTCCGCATAACAATAAATACGGACAACCGTTTAATGAGCAGAACGTCAATGACAAATGAAATGGTGGAAGTTGTAAAGGCTTTCAACTGGAATTTTGCCGACCTACAACGCGTCACAATCAATGCGCTTAAGAGTTCATTTATTCCATTTGAAGAGCGATTGGCAATAATTGAAGAGATCGTTAAGCCCGGTTATTTAGCTGTAGCTAGCGAATAAATCTCTCAAATCGCCACAGATTTGCATTACTAGTTTCTCTGCAATTTCCTTTTCGCCTACTACTTCTACATAACTCTTTAGCTTGGGTTCAGTACCGCTAGGTCTAATGATAATTCGCACATTTGGGCCAGCCCAGAGTCGTAACCCAACTGTTGGAAGTTTGCTGCTCTCTAAATCCTCAAAGTTTGTAATATCTAAACCCGCTAAATTTTTTGGGGGATTGTCCTTAATCTTTTGCAAGATGTTTTTGATCGTGGATAGTTCACTAACTCGGACTGAGAGCTGCTCGGTGCGGTGAAAGCCAATTTCATTCCAAATTTCATCTAGATATTTAAGAAGGCTAGACCCTTTAGCTATCAGTTCACTATTTATCTGGGCAATTTTGAGGGCTGCCGAAATTCCATCTTTATCATTCACAACGGTTGGGTCTACGCAATATCCGATAGCTTCCTCATAACCAAATGCGAGATTTTCGATTTTCGAGATCCATTTAAAACCTGTGAGTGTCTCCTCAAACTTCGCTCCGACATTTGTTGCGATTTTGGAAAGAGCACTAGAAGAGACAATAGAAGTTGCAAAAGTCTTATCGGCCATATCGCCAGAATTAGCAATGTAATGCCCAAGAAGAACGCCTAATTCATCGCCGCGAAGCGCGCGCCAATTGCCAGCACCATCTTTCACCGCAATCGCACACCGATCGGCATCAGGATCATTTGCAATGACTAGATCCGCGCCCTCTTTAATAGCTAGTTTGATAGCTAAATCAATCGCGCCTGGCTCTTCTGGATTTGGAAAGGCAACGGTTGGAAAATCAGGATTAGGTTCGGCTTGCTCGCTGACTAAAATTGGCTTGGCAAAATTAGCTTTGTCGAAAAGTGCGAGTAGAGTTTTTGTTCCGACCCCGTGCATTGCAGTGTAAATAATCTTGGTCTCAATAGCCTGTTTTGATGAGCGAGCAGTTCTTTCAAGATATTTCCAGATTAACTCTTCGCTAACAATTTGCCAGTTATTTCCTTTAGGACTTGGAAGTTGCACCCGAGCTATTTCTTTTGAGATCTCGCTATCTGCAGGCGAGATAATTTGGCTGCCCGAATAATTGACCCCATCAACACTGCCACCAAGATAAACCTTGTAACCATTATCGGATGCGGGATTATGGCTAGCTGTAATCATCACACCGCAATCCATTTTTAGCTCTTTAACTGCGAAAGCCAGAACCGGTGTTGGCAATTCCCTGGGAAGCAGATAAACCTCTAGGCCAGCGCCAGCGAAAATTTCGGCGCTTTCAATTAAAAATTCGCCAGAGCCGTGTCTAGCATCGCGGCCGATTACTATTTTTGAAAGGCCTCGAGCCTTTAGGTATTGCGCAATTGCCGCCGCTGTTCTGCCAACAACAGCGCGATTCATTCCTGAAGGACCTGGTCGTAATGGTCCACGTAGACCTGCAGTTCCAAATTCCAAAAACCCGTTGAAAGACTTAGCTAGTTCGCTCTCATTTTCTATCTCCAGCCAGTGTTGCAGAAGCTGCGAAGTTTTCGGATCAGGATCATTTGCAATCCACTCTTCAACTTCTAAGCGAAGCTGCGTGCTGATCACAATTGTTTTAAGACTTTCGCAAGCAATTCGCCCATTCGTCCCGCGGCCGCTTTCCCAGCTTCCATAACTTCCGTATGGCTTAATTTTTCGCCTGTGACTCCCGCAGCGGCATTTGTAACAAGTGAAATTCCCAGAACTTCTGCGCCGAGTGCATGGGCCGCAATAGCTTCTGGAACAGTAGACATTCCAACTAAATCTGCGCCCATTGTTCGCAACATATTTATTTCAGCAGGCGTTTCATAGGCCGGTCCGCGCCAGTGCACATAAACACCTTCAGCCAAGGAGGCATCTTCACGTTTTACTAAATCGCGAATGCGCTTGCTATACAAATCAGTTAAATCAACAAAATCTGCGCCGATAAGTGGGCTAGTTGCCGTCATTGAGATGTGATCTCGAATTAATACTGGCTGCCCAACTTTATAATCACGATTAATTCCACCGCAGGCATTTGTTAATACGACAACCTTGCAGCCAGCCTTAACTGCTGTACGGACACCATGCACAACTGGCTCTAGACCCTTACCTTCATAAAGATGCGTTCTTCCAAGAAAAACCAATGCATTAATGGTTCCATTTGCGCCAGCAATTTCATATGACCTAATAAGACCGCCATGACCAACAACGGTCGGGGCAGGGAATCCGGGAATGTCAGTTACCGCGAATTCGTGAGTTGCCCTTCCAAGCGCGTCGGTGGCTGGCATCCAACCCGAACCCATGACAAGTGCAACATCATGTCTCTCTTTTCCAGTTAGTTCGGCAATTTTTGCAGCCGCAGCAACAGCGGTTCCGATTGGATCTGCGTACAAATCAGTCATGTGAGAAATCTACTCGCTCTTGTCGTGATCTTTAGAGCTCATATTCGCCATGTGGTGCTTGCGACAGAGAACTTCATATAGAACTTCGGCATCTGGCGCGGTATCTCCAGGCAAAAGTTGGTCACCTTCACGTGTCATTCGCCCGCCAACGATGCGAGCATTGTGAGTAGCACGAACGCCACACCAGCAAAGAGCTTCAACCTGAAGTGGATTCACGCGATCGGCAAGTTCAACTAGACGCATTGATCCTGGAAAGAGCGAGGTACGAAAGTCGCTAAGAATTCCGAAGGCAAAGACATCAACTTTTAAAATATCTACAATTCGAGCAAGTTGATCAATCTGATCACTTTCATAAAATTGCGCCTCATCAAAGATCAAATAATCTAGTTGGCCATTTTTCTTCTGGTGTTCTTCGACAAATTTAAAGATATCCATTCCGGATGAGACTTCTATCGCTGGACTTTGTAGGCCCAATCTTGAGGAAATGATTCCGGTTCCGGCGCGATCTTGATTTGTAAAAACTAAACCGTGGCGGCCACGACTTTCGTAGTTGTGTGCGGTTTGGAGTGCGAGCGTGGATTTACCGCTATCCATAGTTCCGCAGTAGTAAATAAGTTGGGCCATAGCGGCAGTTTGGCATAGTCAACGGCGATTGCTGAGTATCGGCTAAGTGGTGTCCGTCGCCAGTGGCTTAGGCACCTCTTAGATATTCAAGAACTTGGATTGCTTTCCAACCCTTTGGATATTTCACAGATAACTGATTCGCACCTGCTAAATCCGACCCCAAAGTCACAAGCGGAAGTTCGGTTGAACCATCTACTCGGATTTGCCCAAGCCCGATATCTGCCATGAGCGCATTGCAGAGACATTTTGAGCTGATGTTATTTTCGGAATTTCCACCCTTGAATTCAAATGTCTTAATAGGTTCACCTGGACAGCGATAACCAATTCCGCCTTGTGGTCGCTCGAATGGAGTTCTCAAATAACCCAGATCGCAATTTCGAGATCGCTCATCAAAGTTTTCAGGTTGTGAAAGCGTTCCTGTTATTTCGACGATTTTAAATGGGAAACCCGTAGGTGAGGCAAAGGGATCAGTCCTAATGCTCAACGTACCTTGGTTTAGTCGTTGAAGTAATTCACTCTTGATTTCATTTGTGAAACCGGATTCATCAGCAAGCGCGAATAGCGAGCCAACTTGAATCCCGACTGCGCCAAGTTCTTTCGCAAGTTTTAAATTAGCAGGAGTTCCATAACCGCCAGCTAACCAGAAGGGGAGACCAGTTTTTGCAACCTTGACTAGATCCGCCTCATCTAATATCGAGAATTTGCTCTGGCCATCTGCGCCGATTGCATCCTTACTTCTGGGTGGTGCGTTATGTCCACCGGCAGTGGAACCTTCAACTATGAATCCATCGGGACGCGTTTTCTCATCTTTCGCCAAATATGCAGCAAGAGCATGTGAAGAGATGATTGCCAGAAATTTAGGTCGCGCCAACACTATTGAATCAGCAACAATCGATGCGGGATCAAATGCTAAGAAATGTTGGGATTTTGAATCTGTGACATCTATATTTAGCCGAAAAGGTTTCTGATCGACAAAATAGCGAATCATCTCTGGTATTTGGGTAGGAATTCCAGCGCCCATTAGAACGTAATCAACCCCAGCGAGCATTGCGCCAAAAATAGTTGCCGGCGTTGCAAGTTGGATTTTCTCAAGGGCGTTAATTCCAATAAGCCCATCATTTCGCTCTTTAGCTAGCCAAACTTCTGTAAAGGCGCTTATTATGAGGAGATTTGTAGTTAATTTACTTGGCTTCAAACTTAATTTAGGAACATCTAGATACGGCTTACCTGGTGCGCGCCCACCCTCTACAAAATAAAAATTAAGAACTTCATTGGCAATATTTTGATTTGGAAAATCTTTGAAGGCCCGTCGAATATCACCGCTTAAGTCACCGTCTTGTAGCCGTCTGGCAATAACCGAATCGAGAGCGGTTGCTGAAACAACTCCTAGCCCACCATTTCGGGAGACCTCTTTTGCTAACTGCCAAGTAGATACGGCAATTCCCATACCACCCTGAATTACATCGGGAAGAGGAGTCGAATTCGATTTAGACATGCGGTGATTCTAAATCGCAGAATTTTCCTCGCACCAAATTAGGGGAGAGGTGGCACTCAACTAGCGACTGCTAATTACCGGTGTAGTACTTTCCAATTTCAGCAAGAGATTTGTCGAGAATATCTAGCCCTAACTTCGCATCAGCTTGCGAAATATTGCACGGAGGGCAGAGATGAATTCGATTGAAATTAGTGAAAGGCATCATGCCATTTGCTTTGCATGCCGCAACTAATTCATTCATCGCAGGACTAGATCCACCATATGGGGCAAGTGGCTCATGCGTTTTGCGATCACTAACTAAATCAATTCCCCAGAAAACACCAGCGCCACGGATATCTCCGATAACCTTATGTTTCTTAGCAAGTTCAATTAACCCAGGGCCAAAAATCTTTTCACCAATGTTTGTAGCGTTCTCTAGCATTTTTTCAGTCTTCATTACATCGATTGTCGCTACCGCAGCGGCAGCAGCCAATGGATGTCCCATATATGTAAGTCCGCCCGGAAATACTTGCTCATCAAATGTCTTAGAGATATCGCTACTAATAACTACGCCGCCGAGTGGTACATACCCAGATGTAACACCCTTTGCGAAGGTAATTAAATCTGGAACAGCATTTGTGCTTTGAAATGCAAACCATTTTCCAGTTCGACCAAATCCAGCCATAACTTCATCGGCAATCCACATAATTTTATACTTATCGCAGAGAGCCCTAACGCCTTCAAGATAGCCAGCAGGTGGAGTTAATACGCCAGCAGTTCCGGGAACTGTCTCGATCAGAATTGCGGCAATTGTATGAGCACCCTCAAAAATAATTGTTTGCTCTAGATGTGCAAGAGCTCTTGCGCATTCTTCGGCTTCAGTTGTCGCCCAAAAAGCGGAGCGATAAAGATATGGCCCCCAGAAATGAACATGTCCAAAGGCAAATTCATTTGGAAAACGACGCGGGTCGCCAGTGGCATTTATTGCAGCGCCGGTGTTGCCGTGGTACGAACGGTATGTAGAAAGCACTTTATGTTTTCTCGTGTGGATACGAGCCATTCGAATTGCGTTTTCGATGGCATCTGCGCCGCCGTTTGTGAAGAATACTTTCGCGAAATTAGATCCAGCCAACTCAACAATTCGCATCGCTGCTTCATTTCGAATATCACTTGCATGTTGTGGTGCTAGTGCAGTCAAAGTGGCGGCTTGTTCTTGAATCGCAGCAACAACCTTTGGATGTTGATGACCTATATTTGTGAAAACTAGTTGTGAAGAAAAGTCTAAATACTCTTTGCCATCATGGTCCCAAAATCTTGAGCCAGAACTCTTTGCGACAGGTATCGGAGAGATTGCGCCCTGGGCTGACCATGAGTGGAAAACATACTTATGATCTGCCGCGCTTACTTCGGCATTACTCTTTGAACCTGTACTCATCTAACGCCCCTTGTTTATCGCAGGTATTTGGACGACTTGGACATCCTAAGACCCGAGTTCATCGCTATTAATTGGCGTCATCATATTCCTCTGGCGTAGATTAGCGCCATGACTTCGACAAAGATTATTTCGCATTGGATTAATGGCGCATTAGATACCAGCAAAGCTGATCGCACTAGTGAAGTTTTCAATCCAGCCACTGGTCAAGTATCCGCGCATGTCGCGCTAGCAAATGTGGCAACAGTTGATAAGGCCGTTACGGCGGCGAGTGAT
>WLJZ01000034.1 GCA_009701525.1 Actinomycetota bacterium | reverse complement strand
TGGTCAACTAATTCACGAACAGGCGCAGATTCATCCCAGAATTTTGCATCCATGATTAAAACTTTTGCACCACAGTCATTTGTAATTCTTACCCAGTCGTTTGGATGTAAGCGATAGTTCAAAGCAACACGACATAAACCAGCTGTACTGATTCCTAAATCAGTTTCAATATATGTGCGTTGATTAGATTGCAGATCTAAAACACGATCGCCAGGAGCGAGTCCGAGTGCTTTTAGAGCACGGGCCAGTTGAAAGATGCGTGAGCCGATTTCACCGAATGTCATAGCTCCTTCGGAACTCTCAACCGCAATGCGATCGCGATACTTTCGAGTTGATCTTGCTACAAGGGTTCCGACATCCATTAGTGCGCGCTCCGATCAGATAATTCTGTTGCTGGTGAATAGGCGCTATCTAGCACCCAAACCCCATCTGGCAGAACTGTTAAGGGGTTAATGTCTAACTCACTACCGCTAGGCCAATCAATAACTGCATCGGTGATTCTTAGCACAGTCTCGACAAACGCTTCGCGATCTGAAGCCTTCGCGCCTCGAACTCCCGAGAAAAGAATTGCAAGTCTGGTTTCGTCGATCATTTCATTTACAACTTTCGCATCGACTGGAAGCAGGCGAACAGATACATCTGAAATTACTTCAGTCAAAATTCCGCCAACACCAATGGTTAAAACTTTGCCAAGTGAGCTCGAGGTAATTCCGACAAGACTTTCAATCCCTTTTGGAACAAAGGTTTCTACTAAGACTTTATTTCTATCAGTGCCGAGTTGTGACAACCGATTAAAAGTCTCGGTAGCTGTTTCTATAGTGATATCTAGCGCTACTCCACCTGCTTCACTCTTGTGTAACAAACCAGGAATTACAGCTTTCATAACAGAGCGACCACCGACTTTAGCCACTGCTGAAATCGCATCTTCTAAATTGTCTACAACAATTGAAAGTGGAACTGGAACGCCAGCGGAACCAAGTGCCGCTTTTAATTGATCTTCTGTTGCCTGATCAGCTGGAGTCGGAAGAGGTTTGCAGAGGGGTTTTCTATCAACAGTGTGAGCTGGTTTTGTAGCTGTTCGCAAAATTTGAAGTGCGCGAACTGCGCGCTCGGGCGTTGGGAATACTGGAAGCTTCGCGGCTTTAAATAATTTATCTGCTTCTGGTGCAAGTGATTGGGAACCCGTTCTTGCAACAACTACGGGGATTTGGCGAACACCACGAACCGCACTGAGTGCATTGGCAATTCGTTCCACATCGTTTCCAACAAGTACGCAGAAAGTTGCGACGATTGCATCAACTTCAGGATCTTTTGCTAGAACTTCAACACACTTTTCAAATAGATCTGGTGCGGACATGACCGCAGCAGTTACATCTACTGGGTTTGCGGTATTTCCATAGCTTGGGACTATCTGATCTAGTTCAGCAGTTGTTTTCGCCGAAAGTTTTGCAAGAGTAAGACCATATTTTTCAAGAGCATCTGTTCCAAGAATTCCGCTGCCGCCTGAAGTTGTAATAATTGCTACACGATTGCCGGTCATAGAAGTTTTACTTGCAAAGATACTTCCTGCATCTAAGAGATGTTCAACATCATCAACTCGAACTGCGCCACTTGCTGTAATTGCGGCATCGATAACACGGTCTTCGGTTGCTAGTGCGCCAGTGTGCGAGGCTGCTGCTTGTGCACCTGCGACAGATCGACCCGACTTTAAAACTGCTGTTGGTTTCGCGCAAGCTATTTTGGCAAGTGCTGAAACATCAGCAAGAGATTCGGCATACATCAAAATTGCATCAACGCTCTGATCGCTTGCTAATTCCATTGCGACTTCAAGGGCAGTTACATCTGCTTCATTTCCAGTAGTAACAACAAATCCAATTGGCAGACTTCGATCCACAGCTAATGAATAGATTCCATAACCAAGTGCGCCGGATTGACTAACAAGAGCGATATTTCCAGATTCAAGTGGTGTAGTTGGTCCAGAGAAGACTGGTGAAAAAGTTGCAGCAAGTTTGTTAGCGCCACCTGCAGAACCGATGCAGTTGGGTCCAACTAATCTCATGCCAGACTTCTTTGCAATTGCTAACAATTCATCCTGCGCAATTGCACCGGCAGCATCTGCTTCGGCAAAGCCAGAAGACATAACAATTGCAACACCTACATTGGCATCTGCACAATCTTGAACTGCTTCTTTGACAAAGTTTGCAGGAACCATAATCAAAGCTAAATCAATTTTCTTACCGATTTCTTTAATATTTGCGAACGCTGGCAGACCTAAAACAACTCCACCTTTAGGATTTACTGGATAAATCTCACCAGCAAACCCATACTTCTGTAAATATTCCAATGGCAATCGGCCCATTGCGCCAGGTCGTTCAGTAGCGCCAACAATTGCTACTGACTTAGCGGACCAAAGTGCTGAGATCGAATTGCTCAAAGGTTTGCTACTCCCTCAATTTCCAAGAGTGCTTCTTCATCCCAAAGCCTTGTTACGCCAACAAGTGTCATTGCAGGGAAATTCTTACCGATTAAACGCTGCCAAATTTTGCCGATTTCTCGGGAGTTTGCCCGGTAATCTGCTGGATCTACTGAGTAAATATTTAACTTCACCAAATTATCTGGTGTCCCGCCCGCTTCTTTCAAAGCTGTAATGAGATTTGTAATTACTTTTTCAAATTGCTCAACAATTCCGTTGCCTTCAATTACACCTTCTTTATTTAGAGCTGTTTGACCCGCTAGAAAAACTAGCGTTCCACCGTTAACGACAACAGCATGCGAAAAACCTATTGCCGGAGCAAGGCTCTCTGGATTTATCTTCTTTGCAACCATTTCTTATTCTCCTTTAAGAATTTCTGCCTGGCCGGATATATTCGGTTGATCTATGAATGCAATCGCCGCTGTTGCAACTTCCTTTGGAGTTAAGAATCTGCCTCCTGGAAGTTTCGCCGCCAAAGCCGCTTTAACTTCATCGAATTCTTTACCTGTTCTTGCAGCTGCTGCTTCAAGTGAACGCTTTGTCATTGGTGTGTCTACATAACTTGGGCAAACTGCATTCACGGTTATCCCGTGCTTAGTTAATTCAGCAGCAGCAGCTTTAACTAATCCAACAACACCATGTTTAGCGGCGGTATATGCCGATACATTAGCTTCGCCTAGCAAACCTGCTGAACTTGCGATAACAATTACACGACCAAATTTTGCTTCTTTCATCGCAGGAACCGCTGCTCGTAAATACTGGAATGGCGCTGTTAAATTTATTGCAATCGAATGTTCCCAAATAGCATCTGTTGTTTTTTCAATAGGTGCTGCGCTGCCATCTCCGGCATTTAAAATCAAGACGTCAATTCCGCCCCATGCAGCAATAACTTTAGAAATCGCAATTTCAGCGCTTTTGGGATCAGTTACATCTGCTGGGATTGTTAAATTTTTATTTGTGCGCCCGGCAACAATTGCTTCTAGGTCGTTTGCGGTTCGAGCGGTAATAGCAACGCTATGTCCCGCATCTAATAATTGGATTGCAATCTCTTCACCAATGCCGCGGCTCGCACCTGTAACTAGAACTCGGAGCGGGGCGTTGCTCATGAATTCTCCGTTCATTTGCAAATCAGTGGTGAAATGGGGCTTTCGTATTTCTTCCGATAGGCAATAATACGACATATGAACCAGAGGGAAGTAATCATTGCCGAAGCAGTTCGGACGCCATTTGGCCGCTATTTCGGCGGTTTATCAAAGGTTCGCCCCGATGACTTGCTTGGTTTCACTCTCGCTTCCTTGGCTAAAAAAATTCCAGGTCTTGATTTAAATCGTGTAGACGATGTGATGATCGGTGATTCAAATGGCGCTGGTGAGGACAATCGAAATGTTGCACGCATGGGCGCTTTGCTCGCAGGATTTCCACACACAATTCCTGGCGTAACAATAAATAGATTGTGTGGTTCGGGCGCTGAGGCAATTATTCAAGCTTCTCGTGCGATTAGAAGTGGTGATAGTGATTTCATAATTGCAGGTGGCGTTGAAGTTATGAGTCGCGCACCGTGGATAGTTGAACGTAAAAGCAAAGAACAACCAACCGATCCGACTTACCACCAATCAACTGTTGGTTGGCGAATGACTAATCCACTCTTCCCAGATCAATGGGTTCAAAGTTTAGGACGTTGCTCAGAAGAAGTTGCAGAACAATTAAATATTTCAAGACAAGCACAAGATGAATGGTCACATCGCTCACATCAATTAGCTTCGGCGGCTTGGGATAAGAAACTTCATGATGGATTTGCAACACCGTTCAACGATGTAACAAGAGATGAATCAATTCGCGGCGATGGCACTTTAGAAAAATTAGCTGCACTGCCATCTGTCTTTTCAGATAATGGTGCAGGAACTGCAGGTAATTCATCGCCACTAAATGATGGCAGTGTTGCGATGCTAATTACCGATCGTACGGGCGCAGAGAATTTAGGTCTAGAAGGAGTAGGAAGAATTCTTGGAGCCCAAGTAACAGCAACAACTCCAAATGAGTTCTCACTTGCACCGATATCTGCAATCCACAAAGTCTTGGCACGGACCGGCAAGAACCTAAAAGATATTAAAGTTTGGGAAATCAATGAAGCCTTTGCATCCATGGTTCTTACAGTGCTCCATGAAATTCCAGAAATTGATGTTGCTAAGGTAAATATCAATGGTGGTTCCATCGCTATCGGCCATCCTGTAGGGGCCTCGGCAGCTCGAGTTGTTGTTGATTGTGCTCGTGAATTAAAGCGTCAGGGTGGCGGAATAGGTATTGCTGCTGCGTGTATTGGTGTTGGTTTAGGTGTCGCAATTGTCGTAGAAGTGAAAGGGTAAAGTTCGCTCATGATTGCAATCAAAGATTTCACAGACATTACTTATGTAACAGATTCTGGCGTAGGAATAATCACGATAAATCGCCCAGATCGCTATAACGCGCTACGTGGTCGCACTGTTGATGAATTGCTTGCGGCATTTAAATACGCTTGGGTTGATCAGAGCGTTGGTGCAGTAATTCTTACTGGCGCCGGCGAAAAAGCTTTTTGTACCGGTGGCGATCAGAAAGAACGCGCTACAACTGGTGGCTATGGTGAAACCGAAACTGGAATGTTTGAAATTGAATCACTACATAAATTGATTAGAGCTATTCCAAAACCTGTTATTGCCGCAGTAAATGGTTTCGCAATTGGTGGTGGCCATGTTCTCCATGTTCTCTGTGATCTTTCAATAGCTTCTACCAATGCAAAATTCGGACAGGTAGGACCACGCGTTGGTTCATTTGATGCTGGATTTGGTTCTGCTTACTTGGCAAGAGTTGTTGGCGAGAAGCGCGCCCGTGAAATTTGGTTCTTGTGTGAACAATATGATCCGCAAACTGCTGAACGTTGGGGTCTAGTAAATAAAGTTGTTGAACCTGATCAGTTAATGCCAGCATCAATGGAATGGGCGAAGAAAGTTGCTGCGCTATCTCCAACTGCACTAAAGGCGCTGAAGCATTCATTCAATGCTGATTCAGATCACATAATGGGAATTCAATCACTCGCCTTTGATGTTCTAGATCTCTACACAAAGACTGATGAATCTAAAGAAGGTGGCGCAGCTTTTACCGAGAAGCGTGCACCTGATTATTCAAAATTCCGAAAGAATTAATTTTCGCCCTCTTCGGCAATCGCATAATTTGTAAGATCAGTGCGAGCGTCCCAAAGTTCTGGGAAGAAGGTAAAGCTATTTAATCTGGCAAGAATTTCAACTGGTGTTCCTTGGGTTCCAGAAACTTTTAGCCCAATACTTCTTTCAACAACTTTAAAGTGGCGATGGCGCCATAAATACATGCGCTCATCAAGTTCTACAAGAGCTTCAGCAAGCAGATATAGATCTTCAAATTCGGTATGGCGTACAAAAAGTTGAACCAATTCTAAATTTTCTTTAGCAAGAAGACGCTTAAATTCCACACCCAAGCTTGGAATGGCCTTGCGAATTGAATTCATTCCAGGTGAGTCAAAGCCTGAACCATGTCCGAGGGCGCGGCGCACTTGTTGGTAATCCCAAGGTGACATCTGCTCCAACATATCTAGCGCATCGTGACAATATTTAATGGCTAACATCATTCGTGGAAATAAGCGAAGGGCCGGGCGAATTTCATCTTTCTTCAAATACTCAACTGCTTGAATGGCTTCGGCGGTGCAATGTTTTAGCCAAAGTTCAGAAGATTGATGAACTACTTGAAATAAAAGTTCATCCCGGTGCTTCCAATTATCTGGACTTTTTTGCAAACTTAATAATTCGCTGGTGCGGATATAGCGCTCGTAGTCACTATTTCCTGCGCCTTCTAGAATCTGATCTGGACCGTAAGCCATTTTATTCTCCGCTCTTCTTAGTTTGGCATCAACCGGCCACCGTTTACATCTAACACGGTTCCGGTTATATATGAGGATTCATCACTTGCTAAAAACAAAACAGGATCTACACACTCTTGTAATTTTGGCATTCGGCCAAGTGGGATTGCATTTATAACTTCTGATTGATCTGACTTCGACATTTCGTTAAACATTCCTTCGAGTCGATCTGTTAAAAACAGTCCAGGTGCAATCGCATTTACTCGAATATTAAATTCACCAACTTCTTTTGCGAGGCGACGAGTGAGTCCAAGAATCGCTGCCTTTGCTGTTGCGTATGGAACGCCAGTTACTGGACTAGCGCTTCGGCCACCGATTGAAGAGAAAGTAATTATTGAACCGCCACCAGCTTTTTTCATATATGGAATTACAGCCCTAGAACAATTAAAAGTTCCTTTTACATTCACATCCAATACCAAATCAAAGTCCGCTTCAGAAATATCATCTAGATCTCGAGGAGTGCCAAGTGATCCGCCTGCTGCGGCAATCAGTACATCAACGCTTCCTAGTGCTTTTGCTAATTCACTTACTGCTTCATCTACAGAATTGGCATCACGCACATCAACACGTGCGCCAGCAGCAGTGGCTCCGCCTGCAGTTAACTCACTTACAAGAGCTTGAATCGCACTCACATTTGTATCGAGAATTCCAACTTTGCCACCTTGGGCAACAACACTTCTGGCAATTTGGCTACCTAATCCACCGGCTCCCCCAGTGATTAAAATGCTTTTTCCTTTGAAGCGTTCGGTGCTCATATGCCTAACCCTAACTCCCCAAGTCCTTAAAACCAATGCCCTAATTTGGCTGGCGGAAATAGGATACCTCACCTATTATTGACGATAGTCAAATAACTGTCATATGCAATTGGCGGTTTTAGCGGAAGGCATTGGTCGGCGTATGAAGATTGTGTGTATTGGTGGCGGTGCTGCTGGACTCTATTTCTCTATCTTGATGAAGAAGCAGGATCCATCTCACGAAATTACAGTCATCGAACGTAACCGGCCATATGACACATTTGGTTGGGGCGTTGTCTTCTCTGATGCCACACTCTCAAACTTTGTTCGCGCTGATGAACCAACTGCTCGCAAAATTCTTGGATCTTTCAATCACTGGGATGACATTGATGTTCGCATTAACGAGAAGAGTTTTAAATCTGGTGGCCACGGATTCTGTGGAATTGGCCGCAAACGCCTTCTAAATATTCTGCAAGAGCGCGCTGAGGAGCTTGGCGTAAAACTAGTTTTTGAAACTGACATTAAGGATGACGAAGTTGTAGCCAAGGAATACGATGCAGATATCGTAATTGCAGCTGATGGCCTAAATAGTTTTATCCGAGAGAAATACAAGTCAACATTTAAACCAGATATAGATATCCGCAAGTGTCGCTTCGTCTGGCTCGGAACCAAGAAGATGTTCAAAGATTTCACTTTTATTTTCAAGCAGACTGAACATGGCTGGTTCACTGCACACATCTACCAATTTGATGGTGATACTTCAACATTCATCGTTGAATGCCGTGAAGAGACCTGGCTTAAGCATGGTTTAGACAAGATGGAACAACCAGAAGCAATAGCTTTCTGTGAAAACCTATTTGCTGATGATCTTGAAGGCGCAACACTCATGAGTAACGCTGCCCACCTTCGTGGGTCTGCAAACTGGATTAAATTCCCTCGCGTGATCTGTGATGAATGGGTCCAATGGAACAAAGTCGGCAATAAAGATGTCCCTGTGGTTCTTATGGGAGATGCTGCGCATACTGCACACTTCGCAATTGGTTCTGGAACAAAACTGGCTATGGAAGATGCT
>WLJZ01000033.1 GCA_009701525.1 Actinomycetota bacterium | reverse complement strand
TCTGCACTTTTATTCTTAGGTTTCCTCTTTATTACCCAACAAGTTTTAACTCGGGGCTGGTTATACGAATTAGACCATTACATATTGCATCTAAAGAACCCACAGTTTAAAGGTTTAGCTGGCCATATTTTAATTGGCCTAGATGATCTTGGACTACGTTGGTTTACCGCAACTGTACTTTTAATCTGTGCCGCAATTATTAGCTGGCGATTTAAATCTTTCCGTCCGTTAAATCTCTCGTTTCTGGCTTTGATCTCATTAAATGTAGTTGTGGGTTTGACCAAAATAATCATCGGCAGAACAAAGCCAAGACTTTATATTGATGTACTTCATGCAGATGGCATGTCATATCCAAGTGGGCACGCTTCTAATGCACTGATTTCGTGGGGGCTGCTTGCCTATTTAATTTATCGATATACAAATCGGGCACCATTTAAAGGAATCAAGCTCTATCCACTGGTTGGGCTAATTACCGCAACCGTCGTCGTGGTTTCACTTATTCGAAATACTCACTGGTTCTCAGATTTACTTGGTGGCGTATTTATTGGCGGCGCGCTTCTAATCGCAATAATTGCAGTTGATCGCTTCATCCCATCAAATAAGCAGCCATCATAATGTCAGCCATAATCGGAATCGGAATTGATGTTGTGGCAATTGATCGCTTCCAAGAATCCTTGGAGCGCACTCCAGGTTTATTGAATCGGGTATTCACTCCGAATGAAGCTAAGTTAAAGCTATCTAGTTTGGCTGCCCGCTTCGCCGCAAAAGAGGCGCTGGCAAAAGCGTTAAATGCCAAAGCCGCATTTAACTGGCAGGAAGCAGAAGTTATTAGTGAGGAAACTGGCAAACCTAACTTTAAATTCACAGGCGAGATGGCCGAGAGATTAGCTGGACATAACGTGCACTTAACGCTTTCGCATGATGCCGGTATCGCATCTGCCATGGTGATAGTTGAGGCAATTTAATGCGTGCATTTGTTCAAGTTGATCTTGCTGCTATCAAAAACAATATTGCATTAGTACGCAGCAAAACCTCCTCCCAAATCCTGGCTGTTGTAAAAGCTGATGCCTATGGTCATGGCTTAGTACCAGTTGCAAAATGTGCAGTTGAATCTGGTGCAAGTTGGCTTGGAGTTGCACTTCTTGAAGAAGGGCTCACGCTCCGCGAAAGTGGAATCAAGGCGCCAATAATTTCTTGGCTAACACCGCCAAGTTCAGATTTTAAAAAGGCAATCCAGTCTGACATTGATTTATCTATCCCATCGCTAAAACACCTCGAACTAATTGTTGCGGCCGGAAAAGCGGTAGGTAAACGACCAAGAGTTCATATTGAAATTGATACCGGAATGAGTCGAGGTGGCCTGCTTGGCGAGTGGGAAGAATTTCTAATTGCAGTAAAAGGGGCCGAGGTAGATGTAATCGGCTTCTGGTCACACTTTGCTCGCGCGGATGAACCAGATCAAGTAGCAAATGTAAATCAACTAACGCAATTTGAAAGTAAATTAGCAGAGCTGCAAGGCGTTGGCATCAATCCAGAATTTATTCATTTTGCAAACTCGGCAGCAATACTTACTAATCCGTCTTCACATAAAGATATTGTGCGACTCGGAATTTCTATGTATGGATTGAGTCCAGATGTGAAAACTCTCGGTTCATCTATCAACCTAGAACTTGAGCCAGCAATGACACTTAAAGCCGAATTACATTTAGTCAAACGAGTTCCCGCGGGTTCGCCAGTTGGATATGGCGCAACTCAAGTAACTTCAAGAGATACCAAGCTCGCAATAGTTGCAATGGGATATGCAGATGGAATTCCAAGAAGCACAAGTGATAGCGCTGGAGTTTTTGTTGCTGGCGCAAAAGCCCCAATTATTGGCCGTGTTTCTATGGATCAATTTGTGGTCGACTTAGGACCAGAATCCACTGCACAAACCGGGGATATCGCCGAAGTATTTGGTGCCCTTGGCTATAGCGCAGATGACTGGGCAAGTGCGGCTGGAACAATTAACTATGAAATTGTTACGCGAATTGCCACTCGCGTGCCTAGAATCTACGCGTGAGTTCATCCCTTCTTTCGATATCTAAGCTTTCGGTCTCCTTTGGCGGAATCAAAGCCCTTACTGATGTCTCAATTGATGTTCCGCAAAATAGCGTTGTTGGTTTAATTGGACCAAACGGCGCAGGTAAAACTACAGTCTTTAATTGTATTTCAGGTTTAGTAAAGAGTGATTCTGGAACCTTTACCTTTGAAGGCATCGAAAGAGCATTTCCAAAGCCACATGAATTAGTTGATCTTGGGATTACTCGAACTTTACAGGGCGTTGGCCTCTTTAATGAACTTTCAGTAATTCAAAATGTAATGGTCGGGGCCGATAAGAACTACAAGCCAAATTTTATTAAAGAACTATTCGGGCTATCTGGAAAAGTAGAAGCAAATCTAAAAGAGCGCGCAGAAGAAGCTCTGGCATGGGTTGGGGCAAGTGCGTTGCTTGGTAAGAAGCCATCGCAACTTAGCTATCCAGATTCAAAACGAGTTGCTCTTGCCCGAGCATTAGTTATCAATCCAAAACTTTTAATGTTAGATGAGCCAGCTGCAGGTCTTGGTCAGGATGATATTGATGCCCTTGCTGCGCTAATCAATCAAATTAAGCGACGCTGCTCCATATTAATTGTTGAGCACCATGTGGATTTCGTCCGAGAAATATCAGATTCTGTAAGTGTTCTAAATTTTGGAAAACTCATTGCATCTGGTCGCTATGACGAGGTAAAGAAGAACCCTGCAGTAATCGAGGCTTACCTAGGTCACACCGATAATCCAGATGAAAACTCAAAGCTGGGCGCCTGATGCTAGCCATATCTAATTTAGTAACTGAGTTTGATTCAGTAAAAGCCCTAGATGGAATAAGTTTCCAAGCTAAGCCAGGATTAATAACTACGGTAATTGGAGCCAATGGAGCTGGTAAAAGCACGCTCCTTCGAACAATTAGTGGGCTAGAAAAACCAAGTAGCGGTTCAATTAAGTGGCAGGATCAAGAGCTCACATCGATGAGCGTTGAATCTATTGTTAGAAGCGGAATTGCACAGGTACCTGAGGGCCACGCTGTGATTTCACAATTAAGCGTTGCTGAAAATATTGAACTCGGTGGGCTTTTTCGCAGAAGAAGTTTTCGTGGTGATTTAGCAGTTGCGACAAAAGAAGTTTATGAACTCTTTCCAATTCTTTATGAGCGTCGCAACGAAGCGGCAGGTTCCCTTTCGGGTGGCGAGCGTCAAATGCTTGCAATCAGCAGGGCCTTGGTTTCACGGCCAAAACTTCTGCTTCTAGATGAGCCTTCTCTTGGGTTAGCGCCAATGATTTCTGCGCAGATAATTAGTATTGTAAATAATTTATGCCGTGCAACTGGTTTAACAGTTCTACTCGTTGAACAAAATGCTAATACGGCCCTTGCGGTTGCTGATCATGGGATTTTATTAGCACTTGGCAAGGTTGTAGCAGACTTGCCAGCAAAAGAGCTAAGCGCCGACTCCTCACTACGTGCCGCTTATTTGGGATATTAATATGACTTCATTCCTAACAGCTTTCTTCTCTGGAACTGCTCAAGGTGCAATTTACGCACTTGTATCACTTGGTCTAGTTTTAGTTTGGCGTGGTGCTGGCGTAGTTAACTTTGCACAAATGGGACAAGCGATGTTTACAACTTATATTGCATCCCAAATGATCCAAAATAACTACTCATATTGGACGGCATTTGTAGTTGCATTAATCTGCGGCGCCGCACTTGGTGCGCTAGTTGATCTCGGTTTGATGCGCCCACTGACTTCACGTAAGAATTCAAAACTGTTAAATAGCCAATCAATGCGAACCACTATTCCGGTGATCGCATCACTTGGGATTCTCGGTGTCTTAAAATCACTTGCAGGAATCTTCTGGGCTGGCGAAGAACGTGGTTTTCCATCACCGGTTGCACCAAATGCAATAAAGATAGGTGAGACCAATCTTGCAATTACTGGCTTCGACTTATTTGTTATTGGCGCAGTTTTCATCACCCTTGTTCTGACCACAATATTCTTCACAAAGACTGGTATGGGCCTTGCGATGCGTGCAAGTGCACTAAATCCAGAAGTTACAAGACTTAGTGGAATTAAAGTTGGTTCAGTTAGAACTCTCGGATGGGCAATTTCTGGAACCGCCTCTTCACTAGCTGGATTACTTGTAACACCGAGAACAAATCTTTCACCGAACACTTTAGATTTACTTTTGATCGTGGGCTTCACCGCTGCCGTAGTCGGTGGTCTTTCTAGTTTGATGGGATCTGTACTCGGGGGGTTCATTCTCGGGTATGTAATTTCGTTTGTGAATGTTTATAGCGCACCAGAAAATGTCTTCATTGCAATTTTAGTCTTCCTGTTACTGGCTCTCTTCATTCGCCCACAAGGAATTTTGGGTAGTAAAGAGGTGCGACGTGTCTAAGGGAATTAAGCCAGTTCGCTTGAAATATACCGTTATTGGTCGCCGGAGTACTTTGCTGTCGATTGCACTATTTATTCTCTTTATTTTATTGAGCAACCAATTCGATGCTTATAATCAATCACAACTTGCAAACATTGCGACGCTATTAATTGCAGTATTTTCAATTACGCTTTTGACTGGAGCATCAGGTCAAATCTCACTCGGTCAAGGTGCAATCATGGCTGTTGGGGGATATGGCTCAGCACTTCTTGTTACTCGGTTGGGCCTATCAATGTGGCTCGCTTTTATTCTTGCGATTTTTATTTCAGCTCTATTCGGACTCTTCTTAGGATTAGCAGCAGCCAGATTAAGTGGACCTTATTTAGCAGGAACGACTCTTGTAATGGCACTTGCAATTCCATCAATAGCGGTGCGCTTTGAATCATTCTTCAGTGGTGATGTTGGTCTAAGTGTTGATTATGGCGTGCCACCAACTTGGCTAAGTAATCTAGTAGGCGAAATAAGTATCGAACAGTGGTCGCTCTATGTTGTTCTCCCATTTACAGCTATCGCGTTATTTGCTGTTCTAAATCTTTCCAATACTCGAACCGGTAGAACTTGGCGTGCGGTCCGAGATAACGAGGTTTCAGCTGCGCTATCTGGAATTAATATTGCACGAACAAAAGTTATAGTTTTTGTCTGCGCTTCCGGACTTGCTGGTCTTGCCGGTGCACTTTATGGATTCCGAGGCTTAGTCGCCCCAAGTGTCTATCCAACCGATCTCTCACTAACCCTGCTAACTGCCGCAGTTATCGGAGGTCTGCGTTCAATTGGTGGAGCAATCTTTGGAACTTTTGTAATAGTTTTTCTCCCCGACATAATTGAGAAGATCACTGCGAACATTGAAATTCCAGAAACTATTGGGAACTATCTCCCTTCATTAACCATTGGAATTTTGCTCCTCCTAACCGTCATTCTTAATCCTCGGGGAGCGGCCGGAGCGCTCGAACACGCTCGCCACCGTAGAAAGCACTAAGCGGGCAGAAAACCGGGCTTTGAGCCTAAAAGTTGCTCGATTGTTACATTTTTACTCCCGCATGGCTCTTCACTATGAGTTAACTCAGCGTTAATCTTTGGGCAGATTCGGACGCACCCGTCCGATTCCCAAGGGTGGATTTCTCTATCTCTTGGCGAGAAAGCAGTAGAAAGAGTGAATGCAGTGAATCTTCGCAAACCTCTGATTCTCACCGTAGTCGCATCAGCGCTGGTGGGGTCTCTAGCAATAAGTAGCGTTTCGGCATCTGCCGCGGGCGATCCAGGAGTATCAGCTTCTGAAATCGTTCTTGGTATGCAATTGCCACAAACAGGAGCAGCAAGCCCTGGTTATAACAAGGTAGATGACGCAGCACGCGCATACTTTGATTATGTAAATTCAAAAGGTGGCGTTTACGGCCGCAATATCAAGCTTGTAGTTAAAGACGATACTTACAAAGCAGGTTTAACAATTACTTCTGCTTCTAAGTTGATCAACGAAGATAAGATTTTTGCATTCTTCGGATCAGTCGGAACTCAAACTCACGTATCGGTAATTAAAGATATTAACCGACGCAAGATTCCTGATCTCTTTGTTAACAGTGGATACAGTGGTTTCTACACAGATCCAAAGAAGTACCCAACTTCATTCGGTGGTCTTGGAACTTATACAGTCGAAGCCAAGATTCTTGGAAAGTATCTAAAAGAGAAGTATTCAGATAAGAAGATCGGAATTCTTTATCAGTCAGATGACTTTGGTCGTAATGCTTTAGCAGGATTTGCTGCTGCAGGACTTAAGTTTGAGGCCAAGAAGACCGCAGCTTCATTCGTTGCCGGAACTCAAGGTTCACTCGGACTTGGAACTCAAATCGGCCAACTTAAGGCAAATGGCGTTGAGATCGTGATCATTGCGGCGGTTTCATCTGCTACTGCGGTTGCTTATGCAACAGCTGGCGCACTTGCTTACAAGCCAGCAAAGTGGGCGGTAATTAGCGTTGGCGCAGATGCGACAACATTCCAAACAATTCTCGGTGCCAAGGGCGTTCCGCTTGCAACAAGCGCAGCTATGTTGGCAGGAACTATTTCAGCTTCACATGCGCCAGCTGCTGGCGATGCTGAAGACGATTTCGTTAAGGCATTCAAGAAAATTAATGATGATTTCAACAAAGCTACTGGAGCTGGAAAAGTCTGGGATAACAACATCATGCAAGGCATGAATATTGCCTACCTAGCTACTCAAGCTCTAATGGGTGTTGGAAAAGATCTAACACGTGCAAAGTTGATCTCTTACCTTGAGAACAATGGTTCCAAGTTAAGCAGTGCAGCATTTGCGCCACTTGGTTATTCAAAGTCAACTCACGAAGCCTTCACTGGTTTCTGGTTGGGTGAATATGACGCCGCAACAGTACTTAAGCCACTTGATGGAAAGCGCGTTGTTTACACAACCGATTCTGGAACTGGCGCAGTAACTGTTTCTAACTACAAGCGTCCAGCAATTGCTGCTGATGCGCTTCCAAAGGTTGCGTGAGGATAAAAATGAAAAATATTAACTTCAAGAAATTAATCGCAACACTAGGTGCAAGCGCACTAATCTCGACTGGTTTGGTTGTTGCAGTTGCAGCACCAGCTCAGGCAGCAGATCCAGTTTGCGTGACTGATACTAAAACTGATGTTGTAACTTGCGATGGCAAGTTAAGCAATGGAGCTGCGTACCGGACTATGGTTCCATCTGGTTACAACGGAACTTTCTATTTCTGGCAACATGGTATTCGCCCTTCATATCCATACCCTGGCTACACAGTGCCAAAGGGTGTTGAACAGATGGCCCCAACAAGTGTTAACCATAAAATTGACACAACAAAGTCAATGCTTGGACTTGGTTACGGCCTAGCAGCATATGACTGTTCTTCAGGTGGTCTACATGGTTGGAATACTGCAGACTGCGTGGAAATGTTGAATGAATTAGTAACAATTACTAAAAAGCGAATCACAATCACTAAGACTGTTGTTTACGGTGCATCTATGGCTGGTGCGGTTCTAACACCATTCATTGAAAAGTATCCAAATCAAGCTGATGCAGTCGGCGTTCTAGCTGGCGTCACACCATCAGTAAATAACGAACTTAAATCAGGTTGCGACATGCTCTACATTTTCAGCGTCTTCTTTGATCCAACAATCAAGGGTTGCTCTGTAATGGGAACAAAGGGCGTACCTGGTCACTACGCAGTTCTAGGTGACTTTGCAAAGGTTGGAGCGCTTCTTACTCAATGGAGTAAGGACTACGGTTCACAACCACTTGCATATCCTGCACCGCTAGCTGGCTCTGGTATTCCACAACGTTCTGCGCTTCTTCTCGCAGGATTGATTGCAGGTATTCCAACTAAATCAGCACATATGGATGGAATCTCAACAAGTGCGACTCTTGTTCCAGAACAGAGCATCAACGCAACTGTGGCTGTACTTGAGAACACCCAAGAACTTCTTGGTACCGCATACTTTGGTGGCCAAGCAGTTTCTGAAGTTGTAGGCGCTGGTTTCTATGACAATACAAAGACAGACTTTGCTTCGCTTCTGTCAGATGCCGACCTGGGTCGTTTCAACCTTGGTCTATCAGGTGATGATGCTATTAACGCAATGCTTGCAACTCTTGCAGCATATCCACGCGTTAAAGGTGATGCGACTGCAATGGCAAAAGCTGCTGCACTTGATAAGTCAAAGTTTGATACCACTAAACCAGTAGTTCTGCTTTCAAATGAAGCAGATCGCCTAGTACTTTCTGGTAACACTCCACTTTATGTAAATAAGGCGAGAGCAAATTACGATGCTCGTCTTGCAGCTTGGGAGAGTAAGTACAACGCAGCTGATGCATCTGGAAAGCTAGAGCTAAGAGCTAGCAAGCCAGTTTGGAATACGCTTGCAATGTACGCAATGACTCCGGAAATCTATACCCAGTTCACCGCTACAGGAGCCCCAGATTTGACTGCGAAGATCTCACCATCTGGTGTTGGTCACGAGTCATTTACAAAGGCTCAGTTGATGCTTTGGGTTCGCCTTCTTGCATCATCAGCCAAGACTGGAAAGATTCCAAGTCAAGGTGTAGTCGATTCACTATTGGCTGCTACTCCATATGTAAACACTGATATGGATTACCAACCAAACGAATTGAAGTATCAGGATTA